>PXSU01000032.1 GCA_003022745.1 Halobacteriales archaeon SW_9_67_25 | reverse complement strand
GGGTTCACCTTCGAGCACACCTTCGGCGAGGACGGCCTCTTCAACTACTTCTGTCAGCCACACAAGAGCGTCGGCATGAAGGGCTCGGTCGTCGTCGGCGAGGACTTCCCGACGAAGGGTGGCGGAGGGGGAGGTGCCGGTCCCTCGGACCTCCCTGGTGCTGCCAAGACACTGAGCGTCGCTACGATGTTCGTGCTGGTCGCCACGCTCGGTCTCGCGTACGTCTTCGTCAGGTACGGCGGCAACTACGACCCCGAGGCCTGATACGGAGTCCTGTGGTCCGTATCGACCACGCAACGTACCGCTGTCGACACGATACATACGACAGTAACGCGTATGTGGGCTACTGTCGGACTCTCCGGGCCATCGCTGACTACACCGAATCGGGCGTCGTGTGGATGTCGAGGTCGACGTCGCGGTGTCGTCCCTCCAGGTCCGCGACGATGCGCTCGACGATGCGCTCGGCTTCGGTTCGCACCTTCGGTTTGACTTTCTCTATCAGCCAGTCCAGCGAGACGAACGACGGGAGACCGAGTCCGGCGACGTTGGCCGTTTCGGGCGCGAACTCGATGTAGAGACGGACCCGGGTGGTGGGCGTGCCCGGTGACGGCGCCGACTCGGGTTCGGGTGCGATCTGCCAGGAGCCGCGGGCGTCGATGTCCTTGACGAGCCGCCAGTCGATGCGGTTGGGCGGTTCGACGCCAGTCACCCGCGAGACCGCGGTGTAGGAGAGTTTCCACCACGAGAAGGTGATATCGTAGCGCGTGTCCCCCGCTTCTCCGTCGCCCCACTGGCGGACTTCGTCGAGGTGGTGCGAGTAGTCCGCGTACCGCGGGAAATCGAGCAGGAACTCGTAAATCTCGGCTGGTGGCAGGTAGACCACGGTGCTGACGTCGACTGTGTCCACACCTACACTGTTGTGTGCGACTGGTAAATGGGCTCGGCCAAAGTAGTTTGGTCGGTTGCCGCCGCGACCCCCCGGACTGCACAGCGCCATTTATATTGGCGGCGGTCCCCACGGCTAGTATGCTGGAGGGAGTCCGCGTCGCCCTGGGCGTCACCGGCTCGATCGCGGCGGTCAAGACGGTCGAACTCGCCCACGAACTCCGCCGGCAGGGCGCAACAGTGCGCGCCGTCACCACCCCCGCGGCGACGGGCATCGTCCACCCTTGGTCGCTGGAGTACGCGACCGACAACCCCGTCGTCACCGAGATCACGGGCAGTGTTGAACACGTCGACCTCTGTGGGACAGACGGCTGGGCGGACGTTCTCGCAATCGCACCCGCCACTGCCAACACCGTCGGGAAGGTCGCCGCCGCCATCGACGACACGCCCGTGACGACCTGCGCGACGACGGCGCTGGGTGCCGGGCTCCCCGTGGTAGTGGTCCCGGCGATGCACGAACCGATGTACGACCACCCCGGCGTCCTCGACGCGCTCGACCGACTGGAGTCGTGGGACGTCTCCCTCGTCGACCCGCGAATCGAGGAGGGCAAAGCGAAAATCGCCGCGGCCGAGACGGTCGTCACCGAACTCGCCCGGGCGACCACTGCCGGGACGCTCGCGGGCGAGCACGTCGTCGTCACGAGCGGCGCGACGACCGAATCCATCGATCCCGTCAGGACACTCTCGAACCGCGCCTCGGGGCGCACCGGGCGGGCAATCGCCCGCGCCTGCTACGTCCGCGGTGCCGAGGTAACCGTCGTCCACGACGGCCCCGACCTGCCGTGGGCGACCGTCCACCGTGTCGAGAGCGCCGCGGAGATGCGCGAGGCCACACTCGAGTGTGTCATCGACGCCGACGCCTTGGTCTCTGCGGCGGCCATCTCGGATTACACTGTCGGAGAGCGTCCCGAGAAGATCCGTTCGGGCCAGGAGTCGCTCACCCTCGAATTCCAACCGACGCCAAAACTCCTCGACGCTGTCCGGGATGCCCGACCCGACTTGCCCCTCGTCGGGTTCAAGGCCGAAACAGACGGCGACGACGCGGCGCTCCTCGAGCGCGCCCGCGCCCTGCGCAAGCGGGTCGACCTGGCGTTCGTCGTCGCTAACGACGCCAGCGTGATGGGTGAAGCGCGGACGCGGGCACTGCTGGTCCGCGCGGACGACCACGAGACGGTCGACGGACCGAAGGCCCACCTCGGCGGCCGCGTCGCCGACGAACTCGCCGCGGTGCTGTCCTGACCGGGTCCCTCCGCGTGCCTTCCTTGTCTTTCTATCCGTCCAGAGGGAAACCATCGCGACCCCGTCCGAGCAGAGTCGACCGCGATGTCACTCCCCGGTATGCCGAAGATGGCGGGGCCTGAAAGCAGATATCTTTGCGTGGAGCGGTATTTTCACAATGAGAAAGCGCTCTGAACGTGGGAGATAGACGGTTCTCCGTGGTAAACGGTGGCAAATTTTTTATATACAACTGGTGATGGTGTGAACGGAATGCGCTTGAAAAAACTATTCGCGGACGAAGAGGCAGTGAGTCCGGTCATCGGGGTCATCCTGATGGTCGCGATCACAGTCATCCTGGCGGCGGTCATCGCGTCAGTCGTCCTGGGTGTCGGACAGGAGGCCGGGAGCACGTCGCCGCAGGCGGCGTTCTCGTTCGACTACGACAGCGACGAAGGTAACGTAACAATAGTGCACGAAAGTGGCGACTCGGTCGGAGTAAATGATACGTTTATTCGCGGTTCGGGTATCAACAATAATCCGGGAAACGATAGTAGTTGGTACAACTATGCGGACGGCGGATACGGTAGTTACAGCTCAACAATCGAAGGCGATAAACAGGCTGTCGGCGCGGGTGACCGAGTTGAATTCGATGCCGACGACGACTACGAAATCAACGTTGTCTGGGAGGACCCCAACGGGGACTCCACCGCCACGCTCTCGAGTGACTCGGGGCCCAACGCATAGATAGGCCGAGCGTTTTTCCGGCCTCCCCCTCTCCCACGAACAGTGACGCGTCTCGACGACCTCGCCGCCGAACTGCAGGCTACTGCGGAGTTGCCAGTCGAGCGGAGTGCCGCGCGCTGGATCGGCGAGGCAGAGGCAGTCGCGACCGACCTCACGCAGGGCGACCCCGACCCGGAGACGGTCGCCCGTCGCGTCGGTCATGTGCTGGAGTTGCTCGGGAACGTCGACGACACCGGCCATCCAGACGCAGACGGCCACGTGGCCGCCGCCAGGTCGCTGGCCGCCAATCTGCTCGAAGAACTGCCCGACGTGTCGAGATGAAACTCGGCGCTCGGTCGTGAGTTCGTGAGAAGTAGCGGGAGGTGGATTTGAACCACCGGTCTGCGGGTTATGAGCCCGCCGGAATCTCCTGGCTATCCTATCCCGCTATCGGAGCCTAACCCGCTTTCCTGTTTAAGCGTTGTGTTTGCCGGGCCGTCCGGTGGATTTCACCCCGAGTCTTCGACGTGGACCTGCCAGGTGAACAGGCTCTCGCAGACGTAGTTGACGACCATGCCGACCCCGATGCCGGCCCCCTTGGCGACGACCAGCCAGCCGTCGACCCCGGCCACGGGGAGCGTGATGGGCACGCCCCTGAAGACGAGCACGAACACCACGAACTGGGTGGCGCTGCCCGCTGCACGCACCCCGTGGGAACGGGCCACCCGGCCGAGCAGCGACCGCCTGTCTTCCCGTCCCTCCTCCGCGAACGTCCAGCGTTCGTTGATCGCGAACATCACCAGGATGGCCGTCTCGATTCCGACGAGCGTCGCGAACTCCGGCAGGACGCCGAAGGCCTCGGTCAGCACCACGAGGACCGCCGTATCGCAGGCGGCACCGACGGCACCGACGGAGACGAACTTCCCGAAGCGCATCCGCGACCGCAGTGCTTCGACCCGCGGGAAGCGGTCGCTCATTTCTGCTCCACGAGGGCCGGCGACTCCTCGCGGTGCTGTGCGATAGCGGCGTGCAGGCGGCTGTCGCGCAACCGTTTCGCCCGGTGGCGCGCGCCGAGGAGGGCCCGGGCGAGCCGGACCGAGTCCCGCACCGGCGAGACCGTCGAACCCGGGCGGTCGTACCACTCGACCGGGACCTCGGTCACGCGCAGATCGAGTGCGCCAGCGACGGCGACCAGTTCGACGTCCCAGGCGAACCCGGGCTCGTAGATGTGTTCCCGGACGCGGTCCCACGCGCCGGCCGCCATCGCTTTCGCCCCACACTGGTAGTCGTAGAGACGGAACGTCTGGTGGGTCGCCACCTCCGCCTGGGGGTGGCGCCGCGAGCCGACCGCGAGGTCGGTTTCCCCCTCCCGGACGAGCGCAACGACGTCGGCCAGCGAACGGGCCGGCGTCGCGCCGTCGGCGTCCGCGAACGCGAGCACGTCCGTTTCGAGCGCCTCGAACCCCGCAGTCACGGCCGCTCCCTTGCCCCGACGGTAGGGAACGGCGTTGACCGACGCCGGCAGGCCCGCGAGGGAGTCGCGGACGCCCTCGGTGGGCGCGTCGAGCTCGACCCTGACCGTGACGGGTGCGAGTTCCTCCCGGAGGGCACGAACGTAGGCTGCCAGCCGGTCGACGTCCGGGCGGTAGGCGGGGACCACCAGGCCGACTGCAGTCGTCATTGAGTGAGTCCTCCGTGGCGGCGAGTAAAAACGGTTCGACTCGGCGGACCGCTGTGGGACTCCATAAGACGTATGTCCGCCGGAACTGGGGTATCGAACGATGGAGTTCGGCCTCGTCGTCCTGTGGGCGCTCGCCATCCTCCTGCTCGGGGCGCTCGCGCTCCCCCTCGCTGCGTGGCTGTTCCCCGCCTTCGACCCGGCGCCGCTGGCCATCCCGGTCGCGCTCGCGGTGCCCGGCGTCGTCGGGCACCTGGTCGGTCACGTCGCCTTCGGCTGGCCGGCCGTCCTCGCCGGACTGACGGCCCTTGTCGCCGGCTCGTACGCCGCTGCCGGCCGCGTCGACCCGGACTGGCGGGGACTACTCGAGCCTGCGGTCGTCTTCCTCGCTGCGTTCTCGCTCGTCGTCGCCGTCCGCGCGCTCGACCCGGCCGCCGCCCCGCTCCCGCTCGCTATCGGCGAGAAGTTCCTCGATTTCGGCCTCGTCCGCGCGCTCGAACGGGCGCCGACGCTCCCGCCCGAGGACATGTGGTTCGCCGGGCGGCCCGTCCGCTACTACTACGGGGGCCACATGCTCACCGTCCTCCTGGGGACGCTGACCGGCACGAGCGGTCGGTTCGCGTACAACCTGGGACTGGCGGGGTTTTACGCGACGCTGGTCGTCGCCGCCTACGGACTCGCAGGCGCCATCGCAACTCCCTACGCAGTCCCACGGCGCCGGGCGGCCGCGTTCGGTGCCTTCTTTGTCGGCGTCGCCGGCAACCTCGAAACTGCCGCCCGGGTCGTCGTGTGGCTGGTTCCCGACGGCGTCGCGGGCCCGCTCGCCGCCGCAGTCGGCCTGCGCGGGGACGCCACCGGCTGGACGCCGACTGACTTCTGGTACTTCGAGGCCAGCCGGGTCGTCCCGGTGGACCCGACCCGCGAGGATCCGTTCATGGCTGCCACGGAGTTCCCCCTCTTTTCCTGGCTCAACGGCGATCTCCACGCCCACATGATGAGCCAACCGTTCACCCTGCTCGTGGCCGCCCTCTTGCTCGCGTACTGGCGTGCCGAGGACCCGCGCCGGCGCCTCCTGCTGCTCTGTGGGGCCGTTCCGCCCGTCGCTGGCCTCGTCGGCCTCGTCAACGTCTGGTCGTTCCCGGCTGTCGGCGGTCTCGTCGCGCTGACCCTCGTGTTCGCACCCGGCGACCCGGTCGCCTCACTCCGTGCTGTCGGTGCGGACGGACTGGCCTCGCGGCTGGGGCCCCGCGACGGCCGAATCGCGGAGGAACTCCGGCGCCTGGGGGTCGCGATTGCTGCAGTGCCGCTCGTGCTCACTCTCGCAGTGCTGTGGACGCTGCCGTTCTGGACCGTAGTCATCCCCGGCGGCCCCGGCAAGGACGTCGCGTTCTGGGGGGCCTGGAGTCCCGCGGGTGGTCTCCTGCTGGTCCACGGGGCCTTCCTGGCAGCGTTCGCCCCGTATCTCGCCCGCCCGCTCGGCGCCGAGACCGGACGGCCGTGGCTCGTCTGGGCCGTCGGCCTCGGCGCTGTTGCCCTCTCGGTCCTCGCGGGCGTGCCGGGCCTTGGGCTGGCCGTGCCGTTGCTGGTCGGGGGGTGGTGGCTCCTGAGACGAATCCGAGACGACGCCGACTCCGACGCGGGGGACGGGACAACCAGTCCGGCAGGGGACGTGGGCTTCGAGCTCGTGCTCGTGCTCGCGGGCGCGGGCATCCTCGTGCTCGTCGAGTTGCTGACCGTCGAGGGCGAGCGGTTCAACATCATCTTCAAGGCCTACTCCCACGTCTGGCTGGTCTGGGCAATCGCGGCCGGGGTGGCGCTGGCGCGCCTGACCGACGGCTGGCCGGCACCCTCACTCGGTTTCGACCGGCCGCGCTGGCGGACCACCGGCCGGGCGCTCGCCGCCGTTCTCCTGGTTTCGACGTCGCTGTACGCCGGGTTCGCGCTCCCGGCACACGTCGACGAGGGCAGCGCGACCGCCGACACCGACGGGCCGACCCTGGACGCGACGGCCTACGTCGAGGCGAAGGGCGTCCCGGACAGACACG
>PXSU01000031.1 GCA_003022745.1 Halobacteriales archaeon SW_9_67_25 | reverse complement strand
CGCGTGCAGGCAGGCACGGGCCGCGGACCTGCCGGTCGTCCGCGCGGATCTCCTCGGACCGATCCGGGACGGTGTCGTCGACATCGTGGTGTGCAACCCCCCGTACCTCCCGACCAACCCCGGCGACGAGTGGGGCGACTGGATGGAACGGGCACTCTCAGGGGGCGAGACGGGGCGTGCGGTCGTCGACCCGTTTCTCGCTGATCTGCGGCGCGTCCTCGCCCCCGGCGGCCAGGCGTTCCTGCTGGTCTCGTCGCTGACTGGCGTCGACGCCGTCCGCGAGGAGGCGCGCGCCAACGGCCTGACCACGATGGTCGTTGCCTCCGAATCACACTCCTTCGAGAAACTGGTCGTGTTGGGTCTGCGACCCAGTCGTCCCGACTGACAGTGATTGCTGTAGCGAGTTACCGTTTCGACTCCGTCCCGTCGCCTCGGCCGGCGAGACGATATCGACATCCACCCTCCGGGATATTACCATCGGACATCAAACAAAAGAAGAAATATTAAAGCGCGTCATACCCTACCGGCGGGTAATGACACAGATAGTCGCGACGACACCTGGATTGTATCCGCTCCCGGAGTGGGCCAAGGACGAACTGGCGGACCTGAAGGGCCACCAGAAGGAGGACCTCGTGAGCGGCGACGAGGGCGAGGACGTACAGGCGGCCTACGGGCGTGCCCGCGAGGACGTGCTCGACCAGCAGCAGTCGGCCGGCCTCGACCGCGTCGTGGAGGGGCAGTTGCGCTGGGACGACGTGCTCGCGCACCCGCTGGTGGTCGCAGACACCGTCGAGACGGGCGGCATCGTCAGGTACTACGACAACAACAACTTCTACCGCGACCCGATCGTGACCGGTCCGCTGGCGGCGACGGGCGACGTCGCGGCCGAACTGACGGCGGCCTCTGATCACCTGAATGGTGAGGCCCCACTGCAAGCTGTGCTCCCGGGGCCGTACTCGCTCGCCGACCTGGCGACCGACGAGCACTACGGCGACGAGGCGGCCTTCCTCGACGCTGTCACGGAGTTCCTCGTCGACGAAATCGCGCGGTTCCCGGCCGTCGAGACGCTCTTTCTGCTCGAACCGTCGCTTGCGGCCAATCCGCCTGGTGACGGGGCAGACGAGCGTGCGAGCAAGGCTGTCGATGCCGTCGCCGACGCCACCGACGCCGACATCGTCGTCCACCCCTACTGGGACGCCCTCGAGGAGAAGGTGTACGCCCACCTGATGGACGCCGGCGTCGACGCCATCGGGTTCGACCTCGTCTCGAATCCCGACCGGAACGTCTACCTCGCCGGCGAGTACGGGACGAAAGACGACGTGGCGCTGGGCCTGGTCGACGGGCAGAACACGCTCGTCGAGTCCCCCGGGACCATCCGCGAGCGCGTTGAGTGGTTCACAGAGCAGTCCGGCGAGGGCTTCGGGACGGTGTATGCCACAGCGAACACCGAGCTGTTCTACCTGCCGGTCAACAAGTTCGAGGCGAAGCTGGCGGCGCTCGCCGACGCCGCCGACATAGAGGAGGTAACGGCATGACGGGGCCCCGCGAGCAGTTCCGGCCCACCGACCACGACAACGACCACTTCATCATGACCACGGTCGTCGGCTCCTATCCAAAGCCGAAGTGGCTCCACCGGACACGGGACCTCTACGAGGACGACGACGCGAACTTCGAGGACCGCCACTTCGAGGAAGCCAAAGACGACGCGGCCCGGCTCATCACCCGCGAGCACGAGCAGTCGGGGCTGGACGTCGTCGTCGACGGGGAGATGCGCCGCAACGAGATGGTCGAGTACTTCGCGGGCCGCATCGACGGCTACGAGTTCAACGGGCCAGTGAAGGTCTGGGGCCACAACTACTTCGACAAACCCTCGGTGGTCGACGAGGTGACCTACGGCGAGGAGTGGCTCGTCTCCGAGTACGAGTTCACGTCTGACGTGGCGACCCGGCCGGTGAAGGTGCCAATTACCGGCCCCTACACGCTTGCGAGCTGGTCGTTCAACGAGGCCTACGATAGCGAGGAGGCGCTGGCCTACGACCTCGCTGACCTGGTCAACGAGGAGATCGAGGCGCTGGTCGATGCCGGCGCCCGGTACATCCAGATCGACGAGCCAGCCCTGGCGACCACCCCCGACGACCACGCCATCGTCGGCGAGTGTCTCGACCGCATCGCCGACGACGTGCCCGAGGACGTCCGCCTGGGCTTGCACGTCTGTTACGGCGACTACTCGCGCATCTATCCCGAGATGCTCGACTTCCCAGTCCACGAGTTCGACCTCGAACTCGCCAACGGCGACTACGAACAGATCGACATCTTCACCGACACCGAGTTCACTGAGGATTTCGCGATGGGTGCCGTCGACGCCCACGTCGCCGAAGTCGAACCCGTCGAACAGATCAAGGAGAACATCCTGCACGGCCTGGAGGTGGTCCCGCCCGAGCGCCTGACCATCAGCCCGGACTGTGGGCTGAAGTTGCTCCCCCGCGAGGTCGCCTACGGCAAGATGGAGAACATGGTGCAGGCGACCCGCGAAATCGAGGCGGAACTGGACGCAGGCGAGATCGACCTCGACGCGCCCGCCGCGAGGGCGGACGACTAGCGCCTGCGAGATTTGCTCTTGCCTGATCTGGTGAAACTGCAAATTATGGATGGGCCCGGGCAGATTTGAACCACCGCATACCCGGTTATGAGCCGGGGGCTCTTACCGGACTGAGCTACGGGCCCGCTGTCGGCCCCTACCCGACCGCTCGACTAAACTCTACCGTCTCGTACCGTGGGAAGGCTTCACTCGGAACCCTTTTGCAGCAAACGGCCGTACCGGAGGACAACAATGGGTATCGGCGGCTCTGACATGTACAGACAGCAGATCCTCGATCATTACAAGAACCCCCGCAACTACGGGGAACTCCAAGACCCCACCTTCACCCACGTCGGGGAGAACCCGGTGTGTGGCGACACCATCGAGATGGACGTGGTGCTGGCCGACAGCGAGGAGACCATCGAACGGGTCGCCTTCCGCGGGGACGGCTGTGCCATCTCCCAGGCCTCTGCCTCGATGCTCTCCGAGGAACTGGCGGGGATGGCCGTCGACGACCTGCTGGAGTTGGACCGAGACGACATCATCGACATGCTCGGTGTCGAAATTTCGGCGATGCGCGTCAAATGTGCGGTCCTCGCCGAGAAGGTCGCACAGGACGGCACCGAGATTTATTTCGGCGAGAAGGATGACATTAATCGAACAACCACCGAAGACGGGTCGGACTCCACGTAAGTAGTTAGTAGCGCGATTCTGTTCATGTCAAGTATTTGGACTCGCCGGGAATCCGTTACACGGTTTGAAAGACTCCATTTAATCCCCGTGCTGTCTGGCGATTAGATTGACCGCGATTGTGGTGATGCCACAGGCACTGCCGATGTCTGTCGGTGGATGTTTTTGCTTCTTGCGGGTTCTTTCCCTCACCCGAGTTGTGACTCCATGTATTCAATTGCCGTCCAGATATCGATAACGCGGATACGCCCTTCGTAGTACGAGTTCTCGATGACGCCGGAGATCGCTCGTTCCGCGTTCCGGTCGTCCATCAGAATCCCGACGGAGTCGTGCGATGTCGAGCCGAGGAGCATCACCCCGACTGCTGGCAGTTCCGAGTCCGTCTTTCGTAACTCGTCCGGGTCCGTCTGTTCGAACGCTGCAAGCCGCTCGTGAACCAGATCCATGACTTCGCCAGCGCGCGGTCCATCGTGGACCCGAACCCCTGGTTGGACATCACCTGCGAGAGTGATCCACTCCGTCGTGTCCGCTCGGTCTACCCAATTGATGCTGATGTAGCCACGCTGTTCGTTCAGTTCTTCGACAACACCACTACTCAAGTACAGCTCTCTGTCTTCGACTTGGACATATTGGACGAACGTCTCGTAGGGGTCACTTCCCGTCCCTCCAACTGTCCGCAGAAAACTCGTATCGAGGACGAGCGCGGTCGGAAACGGCGATGGATGGGACTCACTCATCGGGGCGCTGGTACGGTGCCTGCTCGATAGCCCGGTCGTGGACGTCTACGTCGAACGTGACATCGTCGAGCGTCGGATCGTAGTCTTTCACCACCGCGATGATCCGCTCAATCGCCTGTGTGACTGCGATGGCCTCTACAGCAGGGACGTCAAGGTCATCCGCGACGCCGCGGCGTGTCGTGTTGCCTTTCAGGTAGTCGATCGTTGCCGTGAGGGCGGGTGCAAGGGCTGCTTTCCCGTGGCGGTCAACGAACAGTTTGAGGTCGTCATCGACACTGGTGGCCCCGTAGACGGCGACGATGACTGGACCGAGTTCGAGCGTCGTTTCGTCCGTCCAGTTGCCGCTCACGGGATCGGCACGCCAGAGGGCCGAGCCGTCCTCGTACTTGTCCAGTTCCGCCGCGACTCCCAACTCGGCCAGCTTGTTGGCGTACTTGTACGCCGTGCTTTTCGAGAAGCCCTGGCGGTCACGGGCGGCAGTGACCGACGTCGGGGAGTTAATCAGGAGATCCGTGTAGAACCGGGCGAGTTCGGGGGTTCCCAACAACTCCTGGAAGACGAAAAACCGGCGGGCAGTGTGTCCCGCGTCCGGTTGATGAGTGGTGGGTGGAGCGTCAGACATAGTCTATAGTACGCGAACTATGGTCTAAAACGTTTCGACGGGATCATTGGATAACACCAGTTGCCGAGGAAGTGTACGTGGTCATGGACGTCACGAGTGAAGAGTAAAAATAAGAGGAACGGCCAGCGATATGGGATATGAACGTCACGATTATCGACTACGGCGTTGGGAATCTTCGAAGTCTCCAACGGGGGTTGGAGCGAGCAGGTGCTACCGTAACAATTTCTGATGATCCAACAGAAATCGCGGCTGCTGACGCACTCGTCCTCCCGGGCGTCGGTGCGTACGGTGAGTGTGTAAAGAACTCAAAACCGTTCCACGGCGTTCTTATCGAAGCTGCTGAGGACACCCCGATACTCGGTGTTTGTGTTGGGCTTCAGCTCATGTTCACCGAGAGCACCGAGGGCGTACCGGACGGGGAAACGATCCCTGGATTAGACCTCATTCCGGGTCGTGTGGAGCGGCTCCCGAATGACGGGGTGAACGTTCCTCACATGGGATGGAACGAACTCACCATCGAGCGAAATCACCCGCTCGTTGACGGCGTCAGCGACGGCGAATATGCCTATTTCGTCCACTCTTATGCGTCTACTGTCGCTGACCACACCATCGCCTCGTGCGACTACGGCTTCGACTTCGCCGCGATCGCCGCGAACGAGGCAGGGAACGTCATGGGAACACAGTTCCACCCCGAAAAAAGCGGAGAAATGGGGCTCCAAATACTCCGTAACTTCGTGAGTATTGTCGAGGAGTATACCGATGACCGAGTCACCGTCCCGTGATACTCCGGGGCCTCGGACGGGGTGTGTACCACACCGGCGACCGGCGTGCGAACAGCCACGTAACCCTCGTCGGCGACAGGGCGTCCACGCTCAACGAGGCAGTGGAGGTCGCACGAGCATCCGGCCATACCTTCTCCGTCGCGGAACTGAGCCACCGCCGTGACCGCTCGGTTCCCGTCGAGCCGGGAAACGCACGCCGAGAATTGCTGGTCGAACACGACCCGACCAAGCAAGTGAGCGACGCTTTCACCGCCCGTGGCTTCGTCTACGGAGCACCGGTAGACATTCGAGACGGCGTCGAGCACTGGACGCTGCTGACTCACAACGACCGACACGCCATCGAAACAGCGCTCGACGAGATTCGGGACCGGGAGGCCGCCGAGATCGAACTCGTCGGAGTTTCGGAACTGAAAGCCGGTCCCGAATCGGGGGAGCTGCCACTGTCGCGGCTGTCGCCTCGACAGCGTGAGGTGTTCCAGCTCGCCCGCCAGAGCGGTTACTACGCGCATCCAAAGGCCGCGACGGCAAGTGATCTTGCAGACGAACTCGGCGTGACGACCTCTACGGTCCACGAGCATTTGCACAAGGCCGAGCAGAAACTCCTGGACCTCTCCTGAGCGCCACCTGTTGTGGCAGGGACCCGTCTTATCCAGACAGCCGCGAACCCACCGGTATGAGCGTGTACCGAAATGGAGGGTTGTTCCTGCTCCTGTCGGTCCTGTGGGGCACAGCGTTCATGGCTATCAAAGCAGGTCTGGCGTTCATGCCGCCAGTTCTCTTCGCGGCGTTTCGGTACGATGTCGCGGGCATCATCATGCTTGGATACGTGGTGTCTACGACAGAGTACTGGCGGCCGCGGACCCGAGCGGACTGGCTGACAGTGTTGATCGGTGCGACACTCGTCATCGCGCTGTACAACGCGTTTCTGTTCATCGGAGAGCAGGGCGTGACCAGCGGCGTCGCAGCGATCGTGGTGGCGATGAATCCCATCCTCGCGTCCGTCTTCTCCCGGCTGTTGCTCCCAAACGAGCGGTTAGATTTCGTCGGAGCCATCGGTCTTTTGTGTGGGATCGCTGGCGTTGGATTAGTTGCTCGTCCCACCACGTCTATCCTGTTCGGCTCTGATATGGTCGCTACTGGATTCGTCTTTCTCGCGGCAGTGTGTGTTGCACTCGGGAGTGTGCTCGTGCAGCGAATTGACGGGGGTATCTCTACGGAGGGGATGGTTGCGTGGTCGAATGCCCTCGGTGCGATCGTGTTGCATATGGTGAGTTTCGCGTTGCCGTCAGAATCGCTCGTCAACGTAGACATCACCACAGGTTCACTGCTCGCCGTCGTGTACCTTGGCGTGTTTGCGAGTGCCGTGGGTTACTTCATTTATTTCCGGTTGCTGGACAGACTCGGTGCGATAGAGATCAATTTGATTTCGTACGCTGCCCCGGTTTTTGCGGCCGTCTCGGGGTGGCTCGTTCTCGGTGAACGGCTTGAACCCCTCTCGATCGCCGGATTTCTCGTGATCGTGGCTGGATTCGGATTGGTAAAGCATGAGGCACTTCGAGACCAAGTTCTTCGGTGACATGACCATCCGCATACACAGCGACCTTGATACGTGAAACGGCGCAGCGCACGACAATTCGTCTTGAAATCAACGACCGATTGATTATCTCCCGTGTCTCCGAGTCGGGGAACGCGAATCCAAGCCATCGATGACTCCCGACACGACCCGTAACGAATTCTCACCGAATCAGTAACTCGATACTCAGTAGGCGTTAGAGGGACTGAAACGCCCGAAAATGGAATATAAGGCGGAAGTGGACTCGCCGGGATTTGAACCCGGGGCCTCTTCCTTGCGAAGGAAGCGATCTGCCACTGATCTACGAGCCCACGGACGGTCGTGCGAAACGCACGGGAATAAACCCTGCGCGTGAGAGCCGCTAGTCTTCGAGAACGATCTCGATGCTGACGTCGTTGGGCACCTGGATGCGCATCAGCTGGCGGAGCGCACGTTCGTCGGCGTCGATGTCGATCAGCCGCTTGTGGACGCGCATCTCCCAGTGTTCCCAGGTCGCGGTCCCCTCGCCGTCGGGGGACTTGCGGGTGGGAACCTCCAGCGTCTTGGTGGGGAGCGGGACCGGGCCCGACAGCTTCACACCCGTCTTGTCCGCGATTTCGCGGACGTCGCTGCAGATGTCGTCCAGGTCCTCGGGGCTGGTGCCCGCCAGCCTGACGCGTGCCTGCTGCATGTTAGCGCTCTTCGACCGAGAGGACCTTGCCGGCCGCGATGGTCTGACCCATGTCGCGGATGGCGAAGGAGCCGAGTTCCGGAATCTCGCTGGACGGCTCGATGCTCAGGGGTTTCTGGGGCCGCACCGTCACGACCGCGGCGTCGCCAGACTGGATGAAGTCGGGGTTCTCCTCGGCGACCTCGCCGGAGGAGGGGTCGATTTTCTTGTCGATTGACTCGATGGTGCAGGCCACCTGGGCGGTGTGGGCGTGGAAGACCGGCGTGTAGCCCGCGGTGATGACCGAAGGGTGCTGCATGACGACGACTTGGGCCTGGAAAGTCTCGGCGACCGTCGGCGGGTCCTCTGCCGGGCCACAGACGTCACCGCGGCGGATGTCGTCCTTGCCGATGCCGCGGACGTTGAATCCGACGTTGTCGCCGGGTTCGGCGTTGGGCACTTCCTCGTGGTGCATCTCGATGGTCTTGACCTCACCACCCACGTCCGAGGGCTGGAAGGAGACGTTGTTACCCGTGTTCAGGATACCTGTCTCGACACGGCCCACTGGGACGGTCCCGATGCCGGAGATAGTGTAGACGTCCTGGATGGGCAGCCGTAGCGGGGCGTCTGTCGGCGGCTCCGGCTCGGGCAGGTCGTTGAGTGCCTCGAGCAGAATGGGGCCGTCGTACCAGTCCATGTTGTCGCTGCGTCCCTCGACATTGTCGCCCTCGAAGGCCGAGACGGGAATGAACTTCGCGTCGTCGGGGTCGAACCGGACCTGCTTGAGCAGTCCTTCGACCTCGTCGACGACCTCCTCGTAGCGACCCTCG
Source organism: Halobacteriales archaeon SW_9_67_25 (assembly GCA_003022745.1). Taxonomy (GTDB): domain Archaea; phylum Halobacteriota; class Halobacteria; order Halobacteriales; family Haloarculaceae; genus SW-9-67-25. The sequence continues at coordinate 1,688 of PXSU01000031.1, read as the reverse complement.
CCGTAGTCGACGAGGTCCATCTTGTTGACCGCGACGATCATCTCGCCGATGCCGAGCGTCCGGGCCAGGAAAACGTGCTCCTGTGTCTGGGGCTGGACGCCGTCGTCGGCCGCGACCACGAGCACGGCGTTGTCGGCCTGGCTCGCGCCCGTGATCATGTTCTGGCGAGGTTGTCCATCACGTAGGCGAACTCGAAGCCGCCCTTGCCCTTCTCTTCTGCCTCTTCCTTGTACTGCTCGATGACGTGCTCCGGTACGTTCTCGGTCTCGTACAGGAGTCGCCCGACGAGTGTACTCTTCCCGTGGTCGACGTGGCCGATGATAGCCAGGTTCTGGTGTGGTTTGTCCTCACTCATGATTGTCTCACGCGCAGAGGCGCTCTGTCGATATTGTTGCGCGGTTGTTCATAAAACCATTTCGATACTCCACGTAGGTCAGAACGGCGCCGTCTGGTGATTTGACACGCACTGACACGGTCCGGGGTACCTGGCCCCCGTCGTGTTTGCTGTACGCCTTTCCCGGATCAACTACACCACGTAACCCGGTTTGCAGCGGTACATCGGCACAGCAGCCGCTGTCAATCTGGAGCCGGCGCATCCGATACGAAGAGAGCGAAACCGCGGTCAGGGAACTTCCAGCCGGGCGTCCGGTACCTTGTGGATGTCCTCGCCGATGCCGGTTCCCTCACATTCCTCGCTGGGACAGCGATAGTGCCAGCCGTCCTCAGTGGCTCGCCGCTCCGCGAAACGCTCGCCACACTCGTCACAGAAGAGTTGGCCGTCGTCGCAGTTGTCCCGGTGGAGATCGAGTTCGAGCTGTGTCCCGAAGGCTCGCTTGCAGTCCCGACAAATGTGTGGCATACCCCGAATTTCTCGGGCTGCTCTTAAAACTGCACCGGAACGTTCACGCACTGCACTCCGGCGGTGAACGGTTAGAGCCCGGTGAGTATCCACCCGGTCACGATTCGTTCAAGATCCGGTCGGCAGGAACGGGCCTGTCACGCCTTCGAACGCCTGCTCAGTCCACGTTGTCGTTGAGTGGACCGTGACCGGGTGGATAGGACCGAACTACTGATCCACGACCCGGACGACGACATCTAGGCGTCCGCATCATCCTGTTGTCACTGGTCACGGATCGTGGCTGGTGCTCGGCCGAACGCACCACCGGGCGCAGGCGCCCTGAACCTCCCGCTACGTACGGGTACCGCGCGGGACCGCGGCCCAGAACAGCGCCGTAACCCCCGTCAGCGCAGCCAGCACCAGGAAGCCCGCGTCGAACAGTCCCGCGTCCGCAAAGACGCCGATGACGGTCGAGCCGGTCGCGCCCAGGCCGAAAAACAGCGTCCGCAACAGCCCCCAGCCCGTGCCCTGGACCGCCGCAGGCAGTTCCCGCACCACGAACGCACTCACCAGCGGGCCGATAGCCACTCGCAGGCCGATCAGCGGGACCAGTACTGACAGCGCCAACCCCCCCTCCAGCGACGGGAGAACCGCGACCGTCACCGTCGAGAGGACGATGAGTGCCAGGATGGTCCGATGTTCGCCGTACTGGTCGGCGGCGTGGCCCGCGATGGGCTGGGTGATCGCGCTCACGACGAACAGCAGGCCGAACAACAGCGCGGCGAACCCCTGGTCCAGTCCCTTCAGTTCCACGAGGTAGGTGGGCAGGAAGGAGAGTAGCGCCTGGTAT
>PXSU01000030.1:9395-10319 GCA_003022745.1 Halobacteriales archaeon SW_9_67_25 | reverse complement strand
GACGAGGCGGACGACCAGCGCGCGCCGGGCGAGTGGCCCGACGAGGCCGACGCGGACGAAACCGCGGACGAGGCCGACGCGGAGTGGGTCCCCGACACGACGGGCGTCACCGGAACCGGAACGGACGGCCTGCCGTCGGTCGAGAGCGAGCAGTCCACCCTCGAGCGGACCGGGCAGGCGGCCACGGTCCCCGAGGGGGAGTTCCACTGCCCGGAGTGTGGGTTCACGACGGCCGTCGAGTCCTCCTCGCTCCGGGCAGGGGACTTCTGCCCGGAGTGCCACCGGGGTGCCCTGGAGCATCACCCGGGAGAGTGAGACGGACACCCGTATGAGACCGGTCCCCGGTCGAGTCCCGACGGGTATCGCTCGAAAAAAGTAAGACGCCCCCTGGCAAAGGCCCGTCCATGCGGGAGTACAAGATGCGCCGGGGCGAGCACCTCGAGGACCGCGTCGGCGACATGGCGTCGTTCATCGAGGAGTACTTCGGGAGCGTCACGGGCCGGGAGGAGTACAAGGGCAGCGACCTCTACGTCGTCAAGGACCCGGACAACCCGGTGTTCGACCGGGTCCTGGCCGGCGCCGTCGAGTACAGCGGCAAGAAGGACAAACTCGCGCTCGACATCGAGGAACGCCCCGCCGAGGAGGTCATCGCCGAGGGCCACGTCGACGCCGCCGAGGACGCCGTGAGCGTCAAGAACGACTTCCTCAAGGCGGCGACCGGCCGCGACGCCAAGGCCCGCCGCGACTCGCTGAAACTCTCCGTCGAGGACGACGCCGAAACGCCCGACAACGTCTAGTTTTCCGCCTGTCCGACAGACGTAAATTGCGCGGTCGCCTACCCACGCGATTGCCACCCCGGAGGCATCAAGTATCCGGGTCGGGTGGCCGCGTTCGGCCTACCGAGTGCGGATTCGTCCGCACGAC
>PXSU01000030.1:0-9214 GCA_003022745.1 Halobacteriales archaeon SW_9_67_25 | reverse complement strand
CCGCCGAAAAACACCAGGGGACGGATGATGAACTGGTTGAGGACCGTCAGGTAGTCGAAATCGCGCGCCCAGAGGCCGCCCACGACGCCAAAGCCCGCAAAGAGCAGTGTGATGACGAGCATGAACGCGGCCAGATACAGCGGCCGGGCGACGGTCAGGGCCGTTCCGGTCCCCCACATGAAGAGGACGCCGACCACGGCGATGATGGTGCCGACGAGGACGCCGCGCAACGCCGAGGCGAGGACGTAGGCCAGCACCATCGCCCGATGGGAGAGCGGCGAGGTGACGACCGTCTCGATGTAGTCGTTCCAGCGCCCGTGGAAGATCGAAAAGGAGGCGTTCTCGAAGGCGTTCGAGACGCTGCCAAGCACGACCAGCCCGGGAAGGATGAACACGATGTACGAAAAGCCCGCGATGGCGTCGATGCGCCCGCCGAGAATGACCCCGAAGACGGCGAAGTAGAGGACGTTCGTTATTATCGGGGGGACGAACGTGTTGGAAGGGCGGCGGACGTAGCGCAACACCTCGCGGCGCAACAGCGTCAGAAAGCCCGTCAGGTCGAGCCCGGCGAGGCGGCTGGCGTCGGTCGTACCTGCGGCAGTGCCGCCGTCGGTACGCGTGTCGCCTCCAGCACCACGGGAACCATCGGCATGGCGGTCGCCCGTCATCGCTGCACCGCCCGTTCGGTCCTGGTCATGTCGACGAACACCTCTTCGAGGGAGGCCCGGCGGATGTCGAGGTCGGTCACCTCGTGGCCGGCCCGGTCGAGTTCCCGGAGCAGGTCGGGCACGACGGTCCCGGCCTGCCGGACGGACACGAGCAGGCGCCCGTCCTCGAGACGGGTCGCGAGTACGCCGTCGGAGTCGAGCCGGGGCGGACTCGACGGCGGGTTCGCCAGGCCCACCTCGACGGTGTCGGTCCCGCGGGCGGTCAGGTCGTCGGGGCTCGCGACCTCGACTTTCCGGCCCTCGTCGACGATGGCGACGCGGTCACAGAGCCGTTCGGCCTCCTCGATGTAGTGGGTGGTGAGCAGGATGGTGGTGCCAGCCCGGTTCATCCCCTCGATGACGTCCCAGAGGTCGTGGCGCAACTGGACGTCCACGCCCGCCGTGGGTTCGTCGAGGATGAGCAGGTCGGGGTCCGAGACCAGCGCCCGGGCGAGCATGAACCGGCGTTTCATCCCGCCCGAGAGCCAGTCGAAGCGGGTGTCCCGCTTCTCGTAGATGCCCACGGTACGGAGCGCCTCGTCGGCGCGTTCGCTCGCCTCCGCCGGGCCGAAGCCGTGGTAGCCGGCCTTGTGTTCCAGGACCTCCCGAATGGGAAAGAAACGGTCGACGTTGTACTCCTGGGGGGCCAGGCCGATGCGGTCACGGACCCGGCGGTACTCCCGCTCGACGTCGTGGCCGAAGACCTCGGCGCGACCGTCGTCGAGGGAGGCGAGGCCGACCAGCGTGTTGATGAAAGTGGTCTTGCCCGCACCGTTGGGGCCGAGCAGGCCGAAAAACTCCCCGGCCTCGACGGTGAAAGAGAGCCCGTCCAGGGCCCGGATGTCGCCGTAGGCCTTGCGCAACTCCCGGGCGTCGATGGCGGGCGGCATTGTCGGAACGTGGCCCTCTGCGTGGAAAAACGCGTCGTCCTCGGTCCGGCGACCGGCTCACCCGCTCCGCTTGCCGCCCTACCGCTCGCGTTCGGGTTCCTCGCCGGCCTCGATCGCGTCGTGGTACTGCGCGAGGAACGTCTCGCGGTCGGCGTCGCCGGCGTCGGCCCGCACCAGGGTCTCTTCGAGCCCGTCGCGGGGCTGGTGACAGCACTCCCGGTAACAGGGTTTACAGAGGAACTCGAAGTCCTTGTCGCGGCGCTCCCAGCGGTCGCCGTGCTTGTCGTACTCGCGGGCCTGCGAGCGCTGGAGTTGCTCGCCACAGGCGATGCAGGTCACGCCCTCTGACCCCGAGTTCCACATGGGGACCGGTACGGCTGGGGGTGTTAGAAAGGTTTCGTCGGGCCGCCCGTCAGACGCCGCGTCGCGGCCGGCGAGCGAGTGGTTTATCCTGTCCGGGCCTGACGCTGGGGTATGGAGATCAAGTCGCGCCATCACCTGCGGTCGGACGCGGCCGACGAGATCCGCAAAGCCCTCGCCGCGACGCTGGGAGTCACCGTCGAGGCCGATTCCTTCGAGACGGTCGAACTGGAGGCCGGCGACTGGGAGGTTGTCCTCGCGGACGGCGACCCGCTGGTGCTGTATCTCGACGGCGAGCCGTTCGTCACGGTCCGGGGGGCGAACGCCCTCTCCCCCGACCGGCGCGTCGTCACGGTCGACGCCGGCGCCATCGAGTTCGTCTCCAACGGCGCAGACGTCATGCGGCCCGGCGTCGTCGAGGCCGACCCCGACATCGCGGAGGGCGAGTTGGTGGTCGTCGACGAGGAGACCCACGGGAAGTTCCTCGCGGTCGGCCGCGCGCTGACCGGGGGGTCCGACATGGTCGGCCAGGAGGGCCGGGTCGTCGAGTCGATCCACCACGTCGGGGACGACCTCTTCGAGCTCTCGGTGTGATAGCGATTGCTGTCGCTTTGTACCGTGTCGACCGCGGTACGTCGTGCGGTCGAGCCGGTAACCGACGACAGCAATCACTATGAGACAGTGTCGGTCCCGCCGCGGGTGCGTCTGACGTAAAGCATAAGCGAACAGCGGCCGGGCGTGTGTGTATGGGACTGATGAGCAAGATTTTCGGCGACTCCGGGGGGACCCGCGCGACAGAGGACTACGTGGAACTCGAGGCCGGCGACCTGCAGGTCGAGGAGATCGAGGCCGGTACGCAGGTCCGCATCGCGAACATCGGCGAGAAGAACGACGTCATCGAGATCAAGGACGCGGTCTACGACGGCGACATCGTGGTCGCGGACATCACCCGTCACACCACGCAGGACCGGACGATGGAACACATCACGGACGAACTCAAGCAGGTCGCCCGCGAGGTTGGCGGTGACATCGTCCAGAAGGATGACGACCAGTTGCTCATCACGCCGACTGGCGTCTCGATCAGCCGGGAACGTCTCGGGCGGTAGGGCACCCATGGACGACTGTCTCTTCTGTGACATCGTTGCTGGCGACGTGCCCAGCCACACGGTCTACGAGTCGGAGACGGCCATCGCGTTCCTGAAGTAGCCGGCGGACTCTTCCGGGCGGTCACGGCCGTCGTCGGAGCCGTCGAAGCAGCCGTCGACGCGCCCGCCTCGACCGTCGCGTTCAACAACGGCGAGGCCGCCGGCCAGGAGATACCACACACTCACTGCCACGTCATCCCCCGGTTTGCGGGAGACGGCGCCGGCGCCGTCCACTCGCTTTTCGGCTCGACGGCGGACCTCTCCGAGGCGGAGATGGAAGCCCTCGCCGAGACGATCCGGAGCGAGGGGTAGCTCATACTGGTGGCTATAGGCCCCTGAGGGATTTCGACCCCCCGTGGGGTCGAATATCTTCACGGAGTTATAGCCGCCAGTATCACTCCCCCCGGCGGTGTCGGGGCGTCTCGCCGGCGCGGTCGGCGTCGCCCGGCCGCTCGCGGTCGCTGTCGCCCGTCTTTCCGCGCCGGCCCCGCTCCGTGTAGGGGTGGAGTTCGTCGCGGTCGATGCCGAACTCGAAGACGTCGAAGCGGTTGTACTGCCCGACGACGTCGTGCATCAGTTTCGGCTCGACCGTCTCGTCCAGCGAGACGTCGGCGTAGACGATGCCTTCCTCGTCGCCCAGTGGGCCGGCGCGAATCTCGCCCTGGGGGCCGACGACCGCCGTGAAGTAGCCCTGGTTGTCGCCGCCGAGCAGTTCGCGCGCGCGGTCTGTCTCGCAGACCTCGAAAAAGGAGTCGTCGAAGTACTCCGTGGAGACGACGTTGAACAGTTTCCCCTCGAAGGCGTGGGCGAGCGACCGGATACGCGTCGCGCGGGCGATGTCGTACTCCTGGTCGAAGTGGAAGGCAGGGTAGCTGGCGACGTGGAGCTGTTCGCCCTGGGCCATGAGAGCGTACCGGGCGAGCGGGTTGGTGTTCTCCCCACAGGCCAGGGTCCCGAGGTTGCCGTGTGGCGTCTCGTAGACCCGAACCGAGGAGCCGTCGCCCCGTCCCCAGGTGAGTTTCTCGGCGTGTGTGGGAACGAGCTTGCGGTGCTTGCCCAGCAGGTCGCCCCCGTGGCCGATGACGAGGTTGGTGTTGTACAGCGTCCCGACGGTGCTGGGGTCCCGTTCGGTGACACCCACGACGATTGTGGTGTCGGTCTCGTCGGCGACGGAGGCGAGCTGGTCGACGGCAGGCCCGGGGACGTCGACGGCCTCCCGGCGGTACCGTTCGTACCAGTCGTAGCCGTCGATGGGCGCGTTCACCCAGTTCCAGTAGGGGTAGCCGGGAACGAACGTCTCGGGAAACCCGACGAGCGTGGCGCCCTCGTCGGCCGCCTCGCGGACGAGTCGGCAGGTCTTCTCGACGGTCGCCTCGCGGTCCATGTACTCGGGGGACGCCTGGACTGCCGCGACTCTGAACGACTCGCCGCCGTACTGGTTGACGTCCGGCATGGGAGAGCAAGGCCGAACGCACACTTAACGGCCCCGCTCGCACATAGCTTTTTGATGTGAGGGGAACCAGCCCAGGTATGGGCACGCAGACAGTCGCGCTCGTCGGTGCGGCCGGCGGCGCGGGCACGACGCGGCTCGCGGTGGAGTGTGGGGCCACGCTTGCGCGTGCGGGACGCGAGGTCGCAGTCCTCGACGCGGCGTTCGCGACGCAGGGGCTCGCGGACTACGTACCGGGACGGATCGACGCCGACGTGACGGCGCTGGCGACCGGCGAGGCACAACTGGAGGCGGCACTGTACGAGTGTCCGGTCGACGCGCCGGGCCGGCGTCGTCGTCGACACGCCGCCGCTGGCGGCCAACCAGGCCGTGGCCGCGGTCAGCGCCACCGAGCGGGTCGCGGTCGTGACGCCCGATACCCCCCGCGGCGGGGACGCCCTGGTGCGAACACAGGGCCGCCTGGCCGACCTCGGGATCGACCTCGACGCGGTCGTCGCGAACTTCGCCGGCAAGGGGTCCCTGGTCGGGGAGGCCGACGCCCGCGTCCCCGAGTCACCGACGACCGCACCCGCTGCCGCGCCGGCCTGCTGTCCCCCCGACGAGACCTTCGCGCCAGCCGTGGCCGACGCCGCCGAGGCCGCCCTCGATACGTCCTTGGCCCTGGATTTCCCCGACTCCGGCCGGATCGACCGGCTCCTCGACCGGTGACGCTATGAAATACACTCGGAGTCGAGTAAATACACAATCTTTACTACAACTGACCGACAAGAGGCACTCATGGGATTCGACACAGTACTCCTGGCAGTCGGAGGGAGCGACAAGGACCGGATCGACTTGCTCGCTCGGACGGCAGCCGACATCGCCGGCCCGGCGGAGGCCACCGTTGCGCTCGCCCACGTGTTCTCGCCGGACGAGTACAGGCGGGCACGCGACGACCTCGATTTCGACGCCGACAGCGAGGTCAATCCGGACGTCATCGCCCGGCGGTATCTCACGATCCGCGACCTCAGCGGCGCGATGGACGAGGCGGGCGTCGAGTACACCCGGTACGGCCGGCTCGCCGACGAGGACGAGGTCGGCGAGGGTATCGTAGCGCTGGCGGAAGACATCGGTGCGGACCTGGTGGTCATCGGCGGCCGGCGGCGTTCGCCGGCCGGCAAGGCAGTCTTCGGGTCGACTGCCCAGGAAGTGTTGCTGAACGCGCCCTGCCCGGTGACGTTCGTCCGCAGTGATTGATCCCGCCGGGGCTCACCGGTCCAGCCGGGTGCGGTCGCCGGTGCCCCCGGTCATCGCGCTCGCGAGTGCCCCGTAGACGACGACTTCCTCGCCCAGGTTCGACAGCGTCAGCTCCGGCACGTTCGTGAACACCATCTCGGGCACCCGCTCGCGCATCTCTTCGACGACAGATGGGTTGTTGAGCGCGACCGAGCCACCGACGTAGACGATCAGCGGCGCGTAGGCGTGGGTGACTGTCGCGATGCCGACCGCGTTCCAGGCGGCGACCCGCTCGAGGACGCTGTCTGCGAAGTCGTCCGTGCCAGCGGCGGCGAAGACGTCGGCCGCTCCGAAGCCTGCCTCGCCAACGGGGACTGCGGTCTCCTCGCTCCCGTGGAGGTGTTCGGCGTACCGGCGGATGCCCTCCCCCGAGCAGTAGGCTTCCCAGTGGCCGGGTTTGCCACACCCGCAGGTCATCGCCCCCGCCGGGTCGATGGTGACGTGGCCCACCTCGCCGGCGTTGCCGTCCCACCCCGAGAGGACGTTCCCGTCGACGCAGACGCCGGCGCCGATGCCCGAGGAGATGGTCAGGTACACCATGTCGTCGGGGTTACGGTCGGCGTGGAAGCGCTCGCCGATGACGCCCGCGGTGGTGTCGTTGTGGAGGTAGACCGGGCCGTCGACGAGTTCGCCCACCGGACCGGAAAGCGGGATGCGGTCGATTGTGTCCGGGAGGTTCGAGGGGGTCGTGACCAGCCCTGCCGCCAAGTCCAGCGGGCCGATGGAGCCGATGCCGGCCGCCGCGACCTCGGCGGGGTCGACGCCAGCGCGGTCGCAGGCAGTCCGCAGGGTCGTCAGGACGGCCTCCGTGATGGCCATCCCCGAGGGACCCTGTGGCGTGTACCGGCTGTCCCGGCCGAGTTCGGCGTCCGTCTCGTTCCCGACGACCGCGTGGATCGACGTCGCCCCCAGGTCCACGCCGGCGTAGTAGGCCATTGGCGGACACACCGCTCGCCCGTGACTTAAGCAAAACGTCTTAATACGCCCCCGCGAGTACCTCCCATCCGAGTCGTGCATCGCACAGCCCACGTGGGAGACCAACGCCGCACGCCCGGACACCGGACCGGACCGACGCCACCATGAGCGCGTACAGACGATTCCTCGCCGGCCTCGAACAGGTCTTTTTCGGCGGGATGGAACTGGCGGGGCTGTCGACGCCCTCGTTCGTCGCCGTGCTCGTCCTCCAGCAGCGGTATCCGGACGCCTCGGCGCTCGCGGGCCTGACCGCCATCGCCGCCGGCAGTGTCGCACTCGCGGCTTTCCGGACCCGGACAGTCGACGCGGGCGCCTGGCCCCGCCGCGCGGAACTGACTAGCCTGCCCCTCCGCGTGGGATATTTCAGCGCCCTCTTCCTCGCGGCGACGATAGGCGTCGCGGCCCTCGCCGTCTCGGTCGGCACGCTGTGGCTGACGCTGCTCGGCGGGGTCGTCCAGGTGACCGGCCTCGCCGTGTTCCCGACCGCATACGCGCTCGTCCACGGCGACCCACTCGGGAAACCCGCCCAGCGCGTCTGACCGATGGCTCCCCTCGACGCCCTCCGCCGACGTGTATCCGTCGTGTTCGATCTCTGTTCCGTGAACTGTTGATATAGATATTCGCTTGGCACAGTCGGAAGACACATCCCTCTATATTGGGACGGCTGACGGGATCAACCAACTGCTGCATACGCGCGGTGGGTCTGGCACTGTCCCACCCACCAATCCCCCCGATAGATACCGCTGTGTCACTGTTTTCGGTAAGAGCCCTGGAGTCACTGGTCAGCCACGAGTATCGACTCGATGCGCTCCAAGGCCCGCAGACACACCGGCACATACCCCGTCCCGAGCACGGGCAGTTCGAAGACCACCCGGCACCGCTCGTCCGGATGGCCGGCCATGGGCGCGTCGACGCGGTGGCCGGTGGCGGGAATCCGCGCGACCCGCCAGGTCCAGCGGTAGGGCGCACAGGCAGTAACCTCGAAGGGGATCGACAGGCCACCGGGTACCCGCACGCGACCGGTGGTGCCAGCCTCGATGTACCGCCGGCCGCACTCGACGCCGCGCACGGAGGGCCCCCACTCGGGCCACCGCTCGGTGTCGGTCAGCAGGTCCCAGGCGTCCTCCCGGCTCGCGGGCACCTCGCGGGATACGACGACGTGGCGCCCATCCGGTGTCTCTTCGAGTGCGAAGTCACCCTCCATACACACGCCACGATTTCAGTTCATAAAAATGGAGAGACAAACTATAGGTTCGCGCACTCGCTAATCACGGCAGAATGATCGAGGCGCGCGACCTCCGGAAAGAGTACGGCGACTTCGCGGCCGTCGAGGGGAGCACCTTCTCGGTCGAAGAGGGGGAGGTATTCGGGATTATCGGCCCGAACGGGGCCGGCAAGACGACAACCCTGAAGATGCTCGCGGGCCTGCTGGAGCCGACGAGCGGCACCGCGACCGTAGCGGGGTATGTCGCCACCGAGACCGAGATGCGGATGCGGCTGGGCTTTCTCCCCGAGGAGTCGCCACTCTACGAGGAGATGACACCGCGCACGTACCTCCACTTCTTTGCGGACCTCTACGACGTTCCCCGGGACGTGGCCGAGCGACGGATTCACGACACGCTCGACGACCTCGACCTCGAACACCGCGACCGACAACTGGGCGACATGTCCAAGGGGATGAAACGCAAGGTCGCCATCGCGCGCTCGCTGATAAACGACCCCGAGGTGCTCGTCTACGACGAACCCGCGAGCGGGCTGGACCCGCTGACGACCAACTACATCATCGAGTTCACCGAGGGGCTAGCAGAGGAGGGCAAGACCATCGTCTTCAGCGCGCACAACCTCTTTCACGTCGAATCGATCTGTGACCGGGTCGCCATCATGAACGAGGGCGAGATCGTCGCCCGGGGCGACCTCGCGACCCTCCAGGCCGAACACGGCGAAACGGAGTACCACGTCTACACGACCGTCGAGGTGCCCGACAGCGTCCGGGAGAACGGCCGGCACCGGCGTGTCGTCTCCGACATGGCGGCCGTCGAGGCGGCCCGGGAGGCCGCCCGGGAGGCCGGCGGCGAGGTCGTGGACATCCGCACCCAGGAGTCGAGTCTCGAGGAGGTCTTTCTCAACGTCGCAGAGTCGGGCCACGAGCGGGAGGCCGAGTAGTGCAGCCGCACAAACTGCTCCGCATCGCCCGCTGGGAGGTCACGAAAAATGCCGGCGGCCTCGACAAGCGAACCGTTGCGGTGGCGGTGCTGGCGATGGCCGTTCTGGCCGTTGTCGCGCCGCTGGCCGCCGGGGGCGGCGCGGTCCTCGACGAGGGGATCTACCGCGCCGGCGTCACCCCGGACAGCCCCTACTACGGCCCCGTCTCCGAGGACGACACCTTCGCCCTCCGGCCCGACGCCGGGCGGG
>PXSU01000029.1 GCA_003022745.1 Halobacteriales archaeon SW_9_67_25 | reverse complement strand
GCCGGGTCCTCGAATATCTGCTCGAAGTGCTCGTCCCAGTCGGTCGGGAGCACGAGCGTGTGATGCGCCAGCGGGTCGACCTCCCCCTCGACGCCCATGTAGATCAGGAAAGCCGAGGGCGCGTAGGTCCGTCCCTCCCAGTAGTCGTCGTCGTACTGGCGCTCGTGGTCGGGCAGGAGGTCCCGTTCGACGTGGGCGTAGTCGGCGTTACACACCACGTAGTCCGGTTCGTAGGTCCCCCCGACGGTGTCGACGAGAAATCCGTCCCGGCGGCGCGTGAGCTCGGTCACCTCGCGGTCGGTCTCGTAGGTGACGCCCAGTTCCGAGCCCAGTTCGGCGACGCCGTCGACCACGCCGCCCATCCCGCCCTCGGGGTAGTAGACGCCGAGGTTGAAATCGACGTGGCTCATGATGTTGTACAGCGCCGGGGTGTTGGTGGGCGCGCCCCCGAGAAACACCAGCGTGTACTGCATGATCTGCTGGAGTTTCGGGTGCTCGAAGTACTTCTCGACGTGGCCCTGCATCGACCCCAGGAGTTTCAGCCCGACGGGTGCCGCCCGCACCACATCCGGGTCGACGTAGTCCCGGAGTCGCGAACGGTCCTCGTAGACGAAGTTCTCCATCGCCGTCTCGTAGTGGTTCTCGCTGGTGGCGAGATACTCGTCGAAGGCCGCACCCGCACCCGCCTCGTAGGACTCGAAGAGGTCGCGCATGTACGCGGGGTCGCCGCGTGCGTCACACTGGTCGCCGTCCTTGAAGAAGATGCGGTAGTGGGGGTCGAGCTGGTCGAGGCGGTAGTAGTCCCCGGGTTCCCGGCCGAAGTGGCCGAAAAAGCGTTCGAAGACGTCGGGCATCATGTACCACGACGGCCCCATGTCGAACCGGAACCCCTCAGCGTGGAGGCGGGACGCCCGGCCGCCAAGCTGGTCGTTCTTCTCAAGCACGCGCACGTCTGCGCCGGCGTCGGCGAGGTAGCAGGCAGCCGAGAGACCACCGAAACCCCCGCCGACGACCGTCACCGTCGACTCGGCGAGTTCTGTCATTACTCTCTAGTGACGGCCTGACGGCATAAGCCCGTTTCCAAACGAATGAGGGGACAACTGTGCTCCCGACGCGGAACCGTACACCGGTCGTCGAGACTTCATTCCGGATATCGGCCGGGCGTTCGACCTTCCCCGGGACAGCACCGTCCCGAGAATAAATCCTTCGGCGTGTCGCTGCCAGCGAAACGACCGACCGGGTGTTTTGTCGGCATCGGACGTACCTTCCGACCGGATGACCGAACGGCAAAATCTGCTTCTGAATCCGGCCTTCCACTACGGGATGCCCGCGATGAGTGCAGCCGTACTCGTGGCGATAGCGTTCCTCGTCACGATTCGTTCAAGATTCGGCCGGCCGGAACGGGCCTGACACGCCGTCGAACGCCCGCGCAGTCCACGTTGTCGTTGAGTGGACCGTGACCGGGTGGATAGCGGTTACTATGAGTGACTCCCAGTCGGACGACATCGAAGACATCCGCGAAAAGAAAGCCGAGCAGCTGCAATCGCGCCTGGAGACGCCGGAGGACCCGGTCCACGTCGAGAGCCGCGACCACCTGGGTGAGGTCGTCTCCTCGAACGACGTCGTGCTCGTCGATTTTTACGCCGACTGGTGTGGACCCTGTCAGATGCTCGAACCGATCCTCGAATCTATCGCAGCGGAAACGCCCGCGGCGGTCGCGAAGGTCGACATCGACCGCCACCGGGACATCGCCGGGGAGTTCGGTGTCCAGGGCATCCCGATGCTCGCGCTGTTTGCCGACGGCGAGCAGGCCGAGGAACCGGTCGGCCTCCAGGATCAAGACACCCTCACGGATCTGATCGAACAGTACGCGTAGGCGCCGCCCGGCGGTGTGAACTGGGGTTTGGCGCCACCCGTGGGGGATCCGGGCTACCGCAAGGCTCATTCCCTCGCTCGTGTATCCGCGAGTATGCCCGGAACCGTCGTCCACCTCGCCTTCTCGGGGATGCTCGCGGCCGCCCTCCTCGGTGCCGCCTTCGACCGCCGGTCGCTGCTGGTGGTCCTCGGTGTGACGGCCGTTCCCGACCTCGATGCCTTCCTCGCACTCGTCACGACCGCCGGCCACCGGGCGCTGTTGCACAACTTCGTCATCCCCGCTGTCCTGGCACTCGGGCTGTGGGTCGACACGACCGTTCGACCCCACTCGCTGGTCAGGGGGCGGTGGGGACACCGTGGCGTTCGGATCGCCTGGGTCTCGGTGCTCGCGTACGCCGTCTCTGCGGTCGGGCTGGACCTGGTCAACGGCGTCATCAATCCCCTCTGGCCGATCCACGACCAGTTCTACATGCTCGATGGCAAGATCGAACTCTCGGATCAGCGCGGGATCGTCCAGACGTTCGTCGACCTGAGCCCCGAGGAGTCGGTCGTCGAGGCCGAGGGTCGCGGGAGTACCGAGGAGGTTACCCTCTCGACGGGCGTCGACCCCGATCCGAGCGGCGAGGAAACCGACCCCGAGCGGATCTTCCCGGTCGTGCGGGCGGGCTGGGAACTCCTCTTGCTGGTCGTCGGAACTGTCGTGACAACCGCACGGTTCTACGCCCCGGTCGAGGTGCCCGGGGACGACTGACAACCCCTTTATAGCCTCCATCCGACGGGTCGCGTATGTCGCTCCGGGTGCGCGAGCGGTTGGGCCTCGCCGACGTGATGACGCTGTGCAACGCGGCGGTGGGGGTCGTGGCGATGGTCGCTGCGGTCACGCTCGGCCCGGCCGTGGCGGCACGCCTCGTGCTCCTCGCGGCCGTCGCGGACGGCCTCGACGGCATCATCGCCCGCGCACGCGGCGGCACGCAGGTCGGCCCCTTCCTCGACTCGATGGCCGACATCGTCTCCTTCGGCGCGGCGCCCGCCCTGTTCCTGTTCGGTGCCACCTTCGAGGCCATCTCGCTTTCGCTCCCGCCGGGCACGCCCAGGCCCGGCATCGTGGCCGTCCTCGCTGCCTCGGCCGTGCCCGCGGTCGTCGTCGTCTTCTCGCTCGTGCGGACCGCCCTCTATACGGTCTACGTCGGGGAAGACGAGAACCGCCCCGGCATCCAGAACACCCTCGCGGCCTCCATCCTCGCGGCGGGCTACCTGGCCGGTGTGACCGGCGTCGCGCCCCTGCTCGCGGGCGGTGTCGTCCTCTCGGTCCTGATGGTCGCGCCGGTCCCGTACCCCAAACTCGCGGCCCGGGACGCTTTGGTGATGGGCGTCGTTCAGGCGGGGGCGATCCTCGGGCCGACGGTGGGCGGGCGCGCGTTCCCGCGGGTCCTGTTCGCGGCGGCGCTGGCGTACATGACGCTGGCGCCGTGGTTCTACTGGGGCGAGTGACCCAGCGTGAGATCGGAATGAATTGGAAGAATTTCGTGGCACACCAGAACTCATCGCGGCCACAGACGCCGTCCCGAGACCCGCTACCGTCGCCGTAGTGTGGCGAGTGTCGCCACGAGAGCCAGCACCGCGACCACCACGCCAAACCCGGGGCCGCCGGCACCGGGCGTGGGTGTCGGTGCCGGCGTGGCCGTCGGTTCGGGCGTGGGCGTCGAACTGTCCACACTCACTGTCGACGTTGCCGTCCCGGCCGGCGTCGTCGTCTCGACCGGCGTCTCGGTCTCGATGGGCGTCTGCGTGGCGGTCACTTGTTCGGGTTCGCCGGACTCGCTTGCATCGATGGCGAACACAGAGTAGCCGTCGGGCGAGATGACTTCGACGGCCGTCTCGTCGACGGGGTTGGTCTCGACATCCTGCCACTGGCTGCCGTCGTAGCGCTGGGCGGTCACATCGGCGGGGTCGACACCAGTCCCGGAGACATCGACCGTGAACCGGCCCTCGCTGACGCTCTCCGCGAGGGACCCCTCGATCGTGATGTCGACGTACCCCAGGACGCTCTCGGCGTTCGACGGCGCGGGTATGCCCGACGGTGGCGAGGACCGCGCAGTGACCGTCATGGTGTTTTCCGTGTTGGTGGCCTTCTCGAAGATGGCCGACACCTGCCTGACCGAGATATCCCCCGACGCCGTCCCCGGGGTGTCGAAGGTGACCGTCGGTTCCTCCAGCGTCACTCGCTGTATCGACGCTTCGGTCCCCGTGTTAGTCTGCCTGGTCTGGACTGTCGTGGGTGTGGGGTCACCACCGCCACCCCCACCGCCGACACTGCCGCTACCGCCTGTAGTGGGTTCCCGGAGGGTGAGAGTTCGGTTGTCGGCGGCCGTAAGCGTGAAGGCTGCAGTCCCAGTGCTGTCGGTGGTGTTCGTACCGAGCGTTTCGTCAGTGGCCGTATCGACGGCTTCGAGGTCCGTGTTTGC
>PXSU01000028.1 GCA_003022745.1 Halobacteriales archaeon SW_9_67_25 | reverse complement strand
ACCCACACGTCGCGGGACCGTTCGCGGAACAGTTCGGTCAGTTCCGCGCGGACGTGATCGCGAGTCGCCGCGTCCGCGGCCATGTGCGTGTCGACGAGGTCGGGACGGTCGACCGCCCGGCAGAAGGCCTCCCAGAACCGGGGTTCCAGGGCCGCGAGTGTCACGTACCGTCCGTCGGCACACTCGTAGATACCGTAGCAGGAATAGGCACCGGTAAGCGTCGTCTCGCCGGAACGCTGGTCACAGCCGGCCATCGCCGGCCCGGCAACGACCTGTGACAGCGAGAGGACCGCGTCGGTCATTGCGACGTCGAGATACTCGCCCTCCCTCCCGCCGTCGTCGCCATCGGTCTGGCCGCCGAGTTCGCGGCTCAGCAGGCCGCTCACGACCGAGAGTGCGGCGAACAGTCCGCCGGCCATGTCGGCCACCGGGAACCCGGGGAGGACGGGGTCGGCGCCGGCGTCCGGCCTGGTCATGTCGACCAGCCCGGCGGCGCCCGCGCAGGTGAGGTCGTGGCCCACCTGCCCGCTGTCCGGTCCCGTCTGGCCGTGTGCCGAGAGTGAGCAGTAGACGACGTCCCCGCGGACGGCGCGGACGTCCTCGTACCCGACGCCCAGGCGGTCGACGACGCCGGGCCGGAACTGTTCGACCACGACGTCGGCCTCCCGTGCGAGTTCGAGAAACGCCGTACGCCCCGCGTCGCTCGCCAGGTCGAGCGCCACGCTCCGCTTGCCACGGTTGACCACGTCGAACAGGGGCGAGGATTCGTAGGGAGCCTCCTCGCTGTGGCCGTCCGCCGCGCCGTCCTCGTTTTCAGGGCCGGGCGCACCGAACGTCCGGCCGGGGTCGCCGCCGTCGGGGCGTTCGACCTTGACCACCTCGGCACCCATGTCCCGGAGTAACTGGGTGGCGTACGGGCCGGGCAGCAACTGCGTCAGATCGAGGACGCGCACCGCACTCAGATCCATGTCACATTCAGTCGCGTCCGGGACTTAATCTCGCGGATTTCTCGTCGGCCGGGGACAGTCTGCTCGGTGGTGATTCAACCCTCGATATGTGGCGCTCAGCCCGGGTTGTGGCACAAAGAACGAGCAACTGACAGGAACCGCGTGCAACAGTCAGCCCGCCAGGGCCATGGGCACGGGCACGAAACAGAGCGCCCCGACGAGGAGCGTCAGAACGGCCACAGCCTGCCGTTTCCGGCCGACGGGCGACTCGTCGATTGTCGTGGCGTTCCCGGCGAAGCCGAACACGATGGTCAGGAAACCCCAGATCAGCCACAGGAAGGCGCCGCGGCCGTCGGCGAAGGCGTAGAGGTAGCCGGCGAGCCCGAAGAGGGCGAGGGGGACGATCCGCTGGACGGTATCGATGTGCTCGCCCACGACGGCACGGGCGACGTGTGCGCCGTCGAGTTGTCCCACGGGAAGGAGGTTCAGGAACGTGACGAACGCGCCGACCCAGCCGCCGACCAGTACCGGGTTCACCATCAGCCCCGGGTCGCTGTACTGTAGCGGTTCGCCCATGAGCGCGGCGATTCCCCGTATCAACAGCGGGAATCCGAGTTCGAGTTCGGTCACGAGCGACGCCTCCCCGACCCTGATCGGGTCGAGCGAGACGCCGACCGCGGTCACGACCACCGTCGCAACGATGCCGGCGAGTGGGCCGGCAACGCCGATGTCGAACAGCGCCGCGCGGCTGGGGATGTTGTCCTTCATCCGGATGACCGCGCCCAGCGTTCCGAGGACGTTCGGGATGGGGATGAAGAAAGGCAGCGTCGCCTGGACCTCGTGGTGACGCGAGAGCGCGTAGTGGCCCAGTTCGTGGACCGCGAGCACGCCCAGCACCGAGAGGGCGAAGGGCCAGGCCCCCACGAGGAGCAGGGGATCGTCCGCGACGGGGAGGCCGTACCACTGCGCGCCGGCAAACAGCGTCGTCCCGACCGTCGCCACGAACAGAGCGAGGTTCAGCCAGGGGACGCCGTCGATAGAGGTCGAGCGCTCGGTCGCGACGAGGACGAACTCGCCGGTCTCGTAGTTCATCTGCACCCGGTAGCCCGCCTGGCGGAAGGTCGGGGCGAGTCGCTTGACGACCTCGTCCCGGACCGTCAGGGGCTCGCCGTAGTAGCGGACCCCCTCCTCTGTCACCTCCACCTCGTAGACGTGGAACGCCTCCGAGAGCGCCTCGGGGTCGGGAACGTCGGCCGGCACTGCCGGGGTAGCCATCGCCCCGTGGTAGGGACTGGTCCCTTTACTGTTTTCCTGTTTTCCGGGGTTCGGCGTCCGTGCCACAGACAGCGTGTGGACCCTTACCGAAGACAGTGATACGGATTGCTGTCGCTATTGCACGTGAGTCGTTGGGGTGCCGGGAGCGACGGTTGCGTGGGGACCAGTCCGACCCACCACGTCATCGACATATGTCAGCTCATGCGATTAAACTTTATATTATTAGCCTTTTTGACTGCTTTTATGTGTATTGGGTTTCCAGCACAGTCGGTGACCGAGGCCGAACACCAGGTGCCACTGACCGGGGGTACCGATGACTGACGGCGACATCGAACAGCGACTCGATGAGTTGGAATCGCATATTACAGACCAACAGACGACTATTCAAAAACAAAGAGAACTCATCGAACAGCAACGCGAGCGCATCGAGAAACTGGAAGCCGACAGCGAGGACGGGCCGCCAGAATCGGAGTCTCCCTCCGCTTCATTGGCGAGCCGCCGGGACGCGCTGAAAGCCGGCGGCCTGCTCGCCCTGCTGTTCGGCGGCGCAGGGGCTGCCAGCGCGGACCCGCAGGGACAGGTCGGCACGGATTCGGATCCACTCGAAAATCTGTACAGCCAGACCGTCAACACCGACACGCTCACCGATAACGGCTCCGGCGATGTCGGCCTCGACGCCACCCTCGACCTCAACAGCAACGACCTGGAGGATACTGGAACCAGCATCTGGGATAGCGCGAGCAGTGAATTACAACAGAGCGCGCTGGAGACTGACGAGGTGACTGTTGCGGGCAACACCGTCTCCCTCGGGGCCTCGACTGATCTTGACCACGCTGACCTCACTGATATCGGTCCGGACGAACATCATGCGGAGGACCACGCCGCTCGCCACGGCGAAGGCGGCGACGACGAAGTGACCGTCGAGGCCCTGGCTTCCACCGGAGGTTCCGGTGAGGTGCCACAGGCCAACGGTTCTGGTGGACTCACTATCGGCCAACTCGGACATTCGGATCTCTCGGGCGTTGGCGCTGATGACCACCACACCGCTCACGAACATCCCGGCGACAGAGCCGCCACGGATGACATCGACCTCGACGAGAACAGCCTCATTAACACAGCTTCGATTAACGGCGGCCTCACCGGTAACACCGAACTCACGAACCTCGTCGGGGACGGGCTGGATGGCAGTAGCAATACACTGTCGGTCGCGTGGGATGATGCAGACGACCTCGATAGCGACGGGAAAGTCACTACGGAAACGGACCCCGGTGGCTCCGACGGCCAGGTCCAGTTCAACGATTCCGGCTCATTCGGCGGGAGTCCGAACCTGTTCTGGGACGATACCACCAGTCGACTCGGAATCGGCACCAGCAGTCCGAGTTCGGCCCTCCACGTCGACGGCGTCATCAACCTCTCGAGTTCGAGTGCGATTCAGGATTCGGGGACGGACGCAATCCAGTTCGACGGCTCCCGGAACGTGACGGTTCCGAACGGGGATCTCGACCTCAACGGGAACAACATCAACTCCACTGGCAGTGGCTTCAGCATCACGACGGACAGTGGCAGTCTGACGCTGGACCCAAACAGCGCAATCAACGTCAACAGCAACACACTCGAAAATGTAACCACGCTCGACCACGGCAGCGGCAGCAATCAAAGTATCGTCCTTGCTGGAACCGTCCCTGGCGTCAAAATCAACTCCGGCGATTCCGTCGCCGTTGACGTCGACAGCGACAACAGTGGGGAAGCCGGCAACACCTTCGATGTCAACGGCTACAACGGCGGTGCAGTTACGCACTTCCAGGTGCAAAACGACGGGACTGTCAACGTCAATCAGGGCGCTCTCGACCTCAACGGGAACACGCTCACCAGTTCCACCGGAGCATTCTCCATCTCGACGGGCAGTGGGAACCTGAATCTGAACCCATCGGGCAAGGTCGATGTCAAGAGCACACCAATCCTCTCCAGTACGGCCACCTCCTCGGACAACGACAATCTGCTGGCCATCGACGGGGACGGCAACATCACGAAAGCCAGTGGTACGACCATCGGCGACGTCGGCGGTGGCTCCAGTAGCGAACTGGTGACCAGCGGGAACGGCGACACGGCCTTTCAGGTCGTCGACGGTGGAAGCAATGTCAGCGAC
>PXSU01000027.1 GCA_003022745.1 Halobacteriales archaeon SW_9_67_25 | reverse complement strand
CGTCTGTCCCGAGTGTGGTGGCCGGCTCGTCTCGGACGCCGAACACGGGGAGACGGTCTGTAAAGAGTGTGGCCTCGTCGTCGAAGAAGACGAGATCGATCCCGGCCCCGAGTGGCGGGCCTTCGACGCCCGCGAAAAAGACGAAAAATCACGCGTCGGCGCCCCGACGACCAACATGATGCACGACAAGGGCCTCTCGACGAACATCGGCTGGCAGAACAAGGACGCCTACGGCAACGCCCTCTCCTCGCGCCAGCGCGAAAAAATGCAGCGCCTGCGCACCTGGAACGAACGCTTCCGCACCCGCGACTCCAAAGAACGCAACCTCAAACAGGCCCTGGGCGAAATCGACCGCATGGCCTCCGCGCTCGGCCTCCCCGAAAACGTCCGCGAAACCGCCTCCGTCATCTACCGCCGCGCGCTGGAGGAGGACCTCCTCCCGGGCCGCTCTATCGAGGGCGTCTCGACGGCCTCGCTGTACGCGGCCGCCCGCCAGGCCCGCACGCCCCGCTCGCTCGACGAAATCGAAACCGTCTCCCGCGTCGAACGGATGGAGCTGACTCGCACCTACCGGTACATCGTCCGGGAACTGAACCTCGAAGTCAAGCCCGCCGATCCCAAGAGCTACGTACCCCGCTTTGCCTCGGACCTCGAACTGTCAGAAGAGGCTGGCCGCGAGGCGCGCAAGTTGCTCGAGGCGGCCACCGAGGCCGGCACGATCAGCGGGAAGTCGCCAGTCGGGCTCGCGGCTGCGGCGGTCTACGCGGCCGCGCTCCTGACCAACGAGAAGGTCACGCAGAGCGAGGTCTCGGAGGTCGCCGACATCTCCGAGGTCACCATCCGCAACCGCTACAAGGAACTCCTCGAGGCCAAGGGGAGCCCGCCAGCCTGACCGCTCGACCGTACCGCCGTCGCCCCCATGGCGGAGTGCCGGCAGTCAGTCCGAGACGGTCATCACCTTTTTGACCGTGGGCCGCGTGAACAATACCCATGACCGAGACGTACGTCCGCTTGCTCTGTCCCGAATGCAAGAAAGGGTGGGAATCCTCACCCTCGGAATTGCCCGAGAGTAGCCGCACCTTCCACTGTCCGAACTGTCATGCGAGCCGGCGGCTCTCGGAGTTCATGCGGACCGAACACGACCTCAAGACCCTCCAGCGGCTCAGCTAGCCCCTCGTGGCCGAGCGCGCCCCGCAGGCGTCGCACTTGAGGATGAGTGCTCCCTGTTCCCGTGTCAGCCTGGTATCCGGGAGGCCACACTCCGAACAGAGGACGAACTCCTCGGTGTAGGCCTCGACGACGTCGTCGACGCGACCGCTGTCGAACGAGCCGGTGAGGCGTGCGCGACCGCTCTCGTCGATGTGACCGCTGGTCCCGAGTTCGTCCTGGAGGAACTTCATGACGTGGTCCTCGTCGCGGTTGAACTTGCGACGGACCGCCTGGAAGTTCTCGAAGACTGTCACGTGGCCCTCCTGTCGGACGTCCGCGTCGGGCACCTCGAACCGCGCGGAGTCGCCGACGATGTCTGGCGTCTCTTCCAGCCCGCGGTCGAGCATCTCGTCGTAGTCCATATCCGAGCGATGTCTGTGCCCGGATAAAAGCGCTCCGGAGACGCGCCATCCGTCCGGAGGTGCTACTCGCCGGCCTCGGGTTCCCGGGAACGGTCCGTTCCCTGGCGTGTTTCGTCGTCGACGGGCGTGGCCGGGATGCCGGCGACGGTCGCTCCCGGCCGAACGTCCGAGGCGACCAGCGAGTTCGCCGCGACCCGTGCGCCGGGGCCGACCTCGACGCCGGGCAACACGACCGTGCCGGCACCGATCATCGCCCGTTCCCCGATCACGACCTCGCCGGTCCGGTACTCGTCGACGAGGAACTCGTGACAGAGGATGGTGGCGTCGTAGCCGATGACAGCGTCGGCCTCGACGGTCACGAGGTCGGGCCAGAAGACGTCGGGCGTCGATTCCAGTCCCCAGGCGACGCCGGACCCGACCGTGACGCCGACGCGACGGAGCAGCCAGCGTTTGAGGCGCAGACTCGGCGAAATCCGGCAGACGACAATGACGACGTAGTTGAGAACAACCCGGAGCGGATTCCGCACGCGGTACCACTTCCGGAGCGACGTCCCCGGACCCGGCCGCGCGTGGGCCGTCAGGCGCTCGTGGCGGGCCGTGGCGCGACCGACATCGTCCTCGTGGCCGTCGTCGCCCTCGCCATCGCCGGTCCTCCGGCTATCGGCAGTCGACCGCGACTCCCCGGGCGTGGTGTCGCTCACACGCCCCGTTCCGGGCGCGGAGTATTCAAAGGCGCGGCTGTTCAGGCGTGTCTCCAGTCCTCACCCCCGTGGCCATCCACGCGACGAGTCACAACTGATTAGACGCCGGGTCGTGCACTCCCACCCGGATGTCACTGCCCCGGGTCGCCGCCTTCACCGACACCTATCTCCCGACAGTCAACGGGGTGACCTACACCGTCAGGGCCTGGCGGGACCGCTGGGAGCAACTCGGCGGCCGGATGGACGTCGTCTACCCGGACAGCGACCACGACCCCGGGGTCGGTGAACACCCCGTCGGGAGCGTCCCCTTTCCATTCTACGAGGGGTTCCGCCTCGGCGCGCCGACCGTCCCGGACGCGGTCGGTCGCGTCGACGTCGTCCACGCCCACACCCCGTTCGGCGTGGGACTTGGCGGCTTGCGCCACGCCCGGGCGGTCGAGGCCCCGCTCGTGGCCTCCTACCACACCCCAAGCGGCGAGTACGCGGCGTACCTCTCGGTCAACGGGACAGTCGAGCGACTGATCCGGGGAACCGCCGCTGCCTACGAGCGGTGGTTTCTCGACCGTGTGGCGGCGGTGGTAGTGCCGAGTCGCGCGACCGGCCGGCACGTCCGGGAGACCCTCGGCGTCCGGACGCCCGTCGAGGTGGTCCAGAACGGGGTCGACACCGACACCTTCCGGCCCGTCGGCGCCGACCACGAGCGTGCGTTCCGCGAGCGCCACGACCTGCCCGCCGGCCCGCTCGTCGGCTACACCGGCCGCCACGGCTACGAGAAGGACCTGCCCGTCCTGGTCGAGGCTGCCGACGGCCTCGACGCGACGGTCGTCCTCGCCGGGGACGGCCCGGCCCGGGAATCCCTCGAAGCCGCGGCCGAGGACGTCGACGCCGACGTGCGGTTTCTGGGCTTTCTCCCCCGCGAAGAGTTGCCGGCCTTCTACTCGACGCTCGACGTCTTCGCGTTCCCCAGCCCGGTCGAAACCCAGGGACTGGTCGCCCTGGAGGCAAACGCCTGCGGGACGCCCGTGGCCGGCGTGGACGCGGGCGCGCTCTCGGACACCATCGACGAGGGCGAGAACGGCTACACGGCTTCGGCCGGCGATCCCGACGCCCTCCGGGAAACCATCGGCCGGACGCTCGCGGAGCGCGACCGCCTGCGCGAGCACTGTCTGGACCGCCGGGAGGAAACCAGCGTCGAACGGGCCGTCGAGACGCTCCGGGCCGTCTACGAGGACGTGCTCGATTGCGCGTAGTCCGACTGTGGGCTGGCGCTGCCGGTCACTCCGGGAGTGCCGGCTCGAAGACCCGTTCGTGGAGGCGCGTCGAGACGGTATCGAGCAGGCGTTCGAGGTTCGCGGTATCGTCGCGGTTGTACGAGACCAGCGTCTCCAGGGCGCGTTCGTCGCCGCGCTGGTACTCGCGCCAGAGACGGACGGCGTCCCGCCCCGAGAGGTCCGGCCGGTCGCGGTCGATGCCGACCGCCCGTTCGATCTCTTTGAGCCCGCCGGTCAGGTCCAGCCGCCGACACGGGTACATGAGGTCGACGTGGGGCATCGAGAACTCCAGCCCGAACGCCTCCTCGAGGAATGGGACGTCGAAGCGCTTGCCGTTGAACGTCACCAGCAGGCTCGCACCGTCGAGGTGGCGCGCGAGGCGGTCGCCGGTCAGGTCCCGGCCGCGGACGAACGTCTCCGTGTCGCCGTCGTGGTGGCAACTGACAACCGTCACGTCGTCGGTGTGCCTGTCGAGTCCCGTGGTCTCGATGTCGAGAAAGCAGGTCTCCTCGCGGAAGTTCTTGTAGAGGCGCCACTGACACTCCCCCGGGAGCGTCTCGCCGAAGAAGGCCGCGTCGCCGTCATCGAGACGCTCCCGGGCGGTCGAGATGAACGTCTCGACGCGGTCGGCCGGTGCGGGCCCGGGGACGGTTCCCTCGAACTCGTCCCAGGTCACCACTCCGCGCTCCCAGAGTTTCCGCTCGGTGTGCTCCCCCACACCACGGACCGGAATGAACGAGTTCTCGACGCGCATACCGTTCTCTCGGGCGGCACCCGACAAATATCCACCCGGTCACGATTCGTTCAAGATTCGGCCGGCGGGAATAGTTCACGCGAC
>PXSU01000026.1 GCA_003022745.1 Halobacteriales archaeon SW_9_67_25 | reverse complement strand
CTGTACCGCGAGCACGACACGCCCGCCATCCTGCAGGGCGGCGAGGACGCCGACGCCGTCGAGGCGAGCTTCAACGCCCGCGCGAACTTCGAGGCCGTCGCGGGCGCGGACCTCGTCCGCGTGGTCTCGTGTAACACCACCGGCCTCGCGCGCCTGCTGGCGCCGCTGCAGGAGGCCTACGGCGTTGAGAAGGCCCGCGTGACGCTCGTCCGCCGGGGCGGCGACCCCGCGCAGAGCGGTCGGGGACCCATCAACGACATCCTCCCGGACCCCGTCTCCCTCCCTTCCCATCACGGCCCCGACGTCACCACGATCTTCCCGGACCTCGATATCGACACGCTCGGACTGAAGGTTCCCGCGACGCTGATGCACACCCACAGCGTCAACGTCACCCTCGAATCCCGCCCGGCTGCGAGCGAGGTGCGCGACCTGCTCGACGACGAGCGCCGGACGTTCGTCATCCCGGAGTGGCTCGGACTCGACGGCGCCGGGGCGATCAAGGAACTCGCCGGGGACGCCGGCCGTCCACGCGGGGACGTCTGGGAGAACTGCATCTGGGGCGAGTCCATCACGGTCGAGGGCAGAGACCTCTACCTGTTCCAGGCCATCCACCAGGAATCGGACGTGGTTCCAGAGAACGTCGACGCCATCCGGGCAATCGCCGGGTCGGCCGACCGCGAGGAGAGTATGCGGACTACCGACGAGGCACTGGGGCTGGACGAACCGCTGGTTGCGACGGACGCAGTGCCGGAAGCGGCGGCCGACGACTAGAACCGCGGCAACGGTTCGCGCTCGATGGCCCGCAGCACCGACGCAGTCGCCGAGAGTGCCAGGTCCGTATAGAGGATATGGGGCCAGAGTTCGTCGTCTGCCGAGAGCGTGTGATTCTCGGCCGAGATTTCGCCGTCGGCCGGGGTGACCGCCTCGACCTCCTGCAGGGCCGCGAGAACTGCTCCCCCGTCGGCCGTCGTGGCGACAAAGCGCATCTTCAGTTCCCGGACGGTCGTTCCGTGACACGCCAGCGAGGTCGGCCGGTGCTCGTAATCCGCCCGGGGGTCGACCTCGACCTGCGCCCAGACACCTTCCACCCCGCGGTACTCCCCGACCTCGACCGGCGAGTCGAGCGCGTCCCCGAGTACCTGGCGGACGGTCTTTTCGCCCATCAGTCCTGCACCTCCGCCTCGGCCCCCCGTTTCAAGACGTCGATCGCGGGGAGCGGTTTGCCCGTCAGCGCCCGGATGTAGGCGCCGCCGGCGATGGAGACGTGGGAGAAATCCGACTCCCGGAGGCCGTACATGTCGATTGCCCGCGAGGTGTCACCGCCCCCGACGACCGAGAAGCCCTCGCAGGCAGCGATGGCTTCGAGGACGTTTACCGTCCCGTAACTGAACCGCTCGTCCTCGAAGACGCCGAGTGCGCCCTTCACGAAGACGGCTGCCGAACTGGCCGCGATGTCCGCGTACCGGGAGGTCGTGTCGGTCCCGATGTCGAGGTAGTCGTACTCCTCGTTCCTGACGTCCGCGACCGTGACTTCGGCGCGCTCGCCGTCCTCCTCGTAGGCGAGGTCCGTCGGGAAGACCAGATCCGAGGGATGGGCCTCGATGAGGTGCTGTATCTTCTCGCGGTTGCGGGCGTACTGCTCATCGTAAACGTCGGTGTCGCCGACGTCCCGGCCGACCTCGTAGCCAAGCGCCCGCAGGAAGAGTTCGCCCGCGATACCGCCCAGCAGGAAATTGTCGACCCTGTCTTCGAGGGCGGTCATCACCTCGATGACGTCGGTCGCCTTCTTGCCGCCAGCGACCATCGTCACGTCGCCGTCGAACTCGCGGGTGGCGATGGCGGAGTTGGCCTCGTACTCGGTGGCCATCACCGGCCCGGCGTAGGCGTCCATGACGAGGGGAAAGCCCACGATGGAGGCGTGCTCCCGGTGGGCCGCCGAGTAGGCGTCGTTGACGTAGGCGTCGAACTCGGGGGCGAACGTCCGGACCAGCGTGCTCTCGGCGTGCTCTTCGGGGAGCTTCTCGGGGAGTTCGTCCATCACCATCCGGACGTTCTCCAGCAAGAGCACTTCCCCACCGTCGAGGTCGCGGATAGCCCCGATAGCGGTCGGCCCGTAGGTGTCCGGAACGAACTCCACCGGCGCACCGATGTGTTCCGCGAGCACGTCGGCGTGCTGTTCCAGCGAGGTGAACGACGGGCGCCCGGGACGGCCCTGGTGGGCCAGGATGGCGACTGCGTGGTCCCGGTCCAGGAGTTCGCTGATCGACCTGGCGTGGCGGACAAACCGCCGGTTGTCCTGAACCCGGCCGTCCGATATCGGGGAGTTGATATCCACGCGCACGACGACCCGCTGTCCGTCCGGGAGGTCGTCGAGCGTCCGGTAGCTCATCGGTGTAGGGTGGGCCGACCAGCTATTAGTACTCCGCGATATCCTGACCGCCACCGTGGCCGTCTCTCCCCGGTCCCCCTCGCCGCCACCAGGCCGGACTCTCGGGTGTCACCCTTCTCGCGTGTCCGTCCCGTTTGCTGTCCGGACCGTCTCCACGGCTGTTCGGGCAGCCTCGCTGTCGACCCAGTCCGGCGCTGTCACGCGCGTCGAGCCGACGTCAGTGACCTGCATCTCGAAGACGACGCGCACGTCCGGATGGTCGCCGGGCCGGTACTCCCAGCGGCCGTACCGGACGACCCCCTCACCGGTCACGAAGACGGTGCCGTGTGCGTCGGTGAACCGCGGGTCGGGGTCGCCATCCGTGACGAGGCGGTACGTGGTCGTGTTCCCACGGGTTTCGCGACCGGCGATGGTCGAGTTCTCGCTCGAGAGGAACCATCCCAGGTACTGCGTGGCGTTGAACATGAAGGGGTCGTAGGCAACCGTCGGTTCCGCGCCGACGCTCCCGTTCCCGGAGCGCAGGTATCGGACGCTTCCGTCGGCGTACTGGTCGACCCTGGCGACCGTCAGCGGGCGGCTCTCCGTCCTGCCAACCCGGGAGACGTCGGCCACGTAGCGTTCGTTGGACTCGACGCGGAGCGTCTCGAAGTGGGCGCCCGTGAAGTGGCCGCCGGCGTACTCCCGGTAGGCTATCGACAGCTGGTAGGACTCCCCGTCGAGTTCGTCCAGAAAGGCACCGGCTGCGTCGTGGATATTCACCCTGTTCGGGCCGACGACCCCGGGCGGGGCGTCGTCGTAGCGGTCCGGTTCGCTGCCCTCACCCGCCGCTCCGGTCCGGACTGGGGTCGGGGTCGCCGTCACGTCCGCCGACTGGGTTGGCCCCTCATCCCCTCCCGACGCTGGTGTCGGGGCCGCCTCGCCGGCGTTTCCGTCCGGCCCGTTCGGCGCGTCCCCGATCCTACCGTCGGCGCCGGTCAGTGCGACCGCGCTGCCGGCGAGCAACGCCACCACCAGCACGACGGCGGCGAGAGCGCGGGCACGGCCGTCTCCCTGGAGCGGGCCGGAGGCTACACCGCCCGCGGTGCCAGCTCTGGTCTGGCCGTCGGGACCGTTCTCGGGCGTCCAGTCGAAGTGCGTCTCGAGGAGGGCGCTGGCGACCGGGTGGTTGACGGCGTAGGCGAGCTGGCGCTCGAGGGCCGTGACAGTCACCACCTCGGCCGCCCCGTCCCCCGCGAGCCCGCGAACTGCGACAACGCGGTCGACGTCACTGCCGTCGGCTATCGGCTCGCCGTCGGGGTGGTCGACTGCAATGGTCGTCGTTTCCCCGCCGCTCTCGGCGACGACCCGCCGGTCACCGACGCGGTCGACGGCGTACCCCCGTGCCTCGAAGAGGTCGGCGACGAAGGTAGCCGCCGTTGCCGGGTCGGCCTCCCGGAGCAACCGACCCAGGGGGGCGTCAGTGACCGATGACACGTTCCAGTCCTTCGCCGCGGACGGGCAAAAGTCGACCGCCCGGTACTCCCCGGAGGTCGCCCAGCCGCGGGTGGGCGCGATAGGCCGATCAGGCCGGTCGCACGCGCTCCCCGTCCCAGGCCACCCGCCCCTCGACAGCGAGTTTCTCCAGATGCGCGCGGACCGTCGCCCGCGCGAGGTCACGGACCCCGGTGAGGTCCTTCCCGTAAGCCCGCTCTAGAAGGTCCCCGACATCGCGGGCGCCGTCCCGGACGGCGGCCAGGACGCGCCGCTCGCGGTCGAGGCGGTGGGCCAGGAGTCGCTCGCAGGTCGCCCGCGGGTCCTCGATAACCGGCCCGTGCGCGGGGAACAGGCGGCGGGGACCCATTGCGTGGACTCGCCGGAGCGACGTGAGGTACGCCCGCATGTCCCCCTCCGGCGCACCGACGACGACGCTTCCCTCGGCGACGGCGAGGTCACCGGAGACGACGCCGGCGGGACAGCCAAACCCCACGTGTTCGGGCGCGTGACCCGGCGTGTCGAGCACCGTCACCCCGCCGTCCCCTGCCGGGAACACCGACCCGGGGCGAAAGGTGCGGTCGGGGTCGATCCCGGCGGCCGCGGCGAACGCGCCGGTCCGGCCGGCCCGTGCCCACACGGTGAGGTCGAACCGGCGGGCGTACCCGGCGACCGCGCCGACGTGATCCGGGTGGTGGTGCGTGACGGCGACGTGTTCCACGCCGGCCTCGCGGACGGCCCGGTCGAGACTGTCGGACTGGCCACCGGGGTCGACGAGCAATCGACCAAGGAGATACGCGGCGGTCCTGCCGGTCGGTGCGCGCGTCTCGGCCGGAACCTCGAACCGCCGTGGCGTCACTGTGCCAGTGCGTAGACCCGTTTGCGCGCGTCGGCAAAACTGTAGCGGGAGTGGACCAGTCCCGCATCGTCGAGGCGGTTGAGCGCGTACCGGACCGTCCTGTCTGGCAGCAGCGACTCCTCGGCGAGTTCGCTCTGGGAGAGGGGCTCGTCCAGCTCGAGCACCTTCGCAACGAGCTTCGCACTCGGGGGCAACTCCCGGAGCCGTTCGTGAAATTCTTCGTCACTCATCTCGGTGTTCGTACCAACTTCACCCGTTTGAGTGCTCATATGAACGGTTCTTCGCCCGGTATACCTAAATGTTGGCTATAGTTGTGACAATACAATACCCAGTGTTCATCGAATATTAACGACCTTATACACGGCCGAGTGCCGCGGGGAACGACGGCGCTTTTACCCGCGGCAGCCGTCCCGCCAGTCATGACAGCGAGTCCGTTCGACGTGACGATACGGGTCGGCGAAATCACGGACGCGGAGCCGTTCCCGGAGGCCAACAAGCCCGAACTGGTGAAGCTGTGGGTCGAGTTCGACGACGGGACGCGGCAGTCGGCCGCGCAGCTGGGATACCACTACGACCCGGCGGAGCTGGTCGGCATGCAGGTTCTGTGTGCCACCGGCCTCGGGTCGGTCCGGATCGCCGGGTTCGAATCCGAGGCACTGACCGTCGGTGTCCCCGGGTCGGACGGCAATCCCGTCCTCGTGTCGCCCGACGAGGAGGTACCCCTCGGTGGCACGCTGTACTAGGGGTCCCTGGGTCGACAAACGGTATATGGTTGCCGGGCGCCAACCGGGTGTATGGGACTGCTGGACGCGCTGACCGGGGCCGGGACCGGTGACGGCGAGGACCGGGTCGGCCTGTTCGTCGACGGCCCGAACGTCCTCCGCGAGGAGTTCGACGTGGACCTCGACGAGGTTCGCGCGGTGGCCGCCGGGGAGGGGCGGGTCGCGATAGCGCGCCTGTACCTCGACGAGCACGCGCCGCCGGAACTCGTCCAGGCCGCCGAAGCGCGGGGGTTCGAGGTGGTGACCACCAGCGGCGACGTCGACGTCCGACTGGCAGTGGACGCCACCGCGGCCGCGGCCGAGGAGGCTCTCGACGTGCTCGTGGTCGTCTCGCGCGATACGGACTTCAAGCCCGTCCTGGAGCGTGCCGCCGCCCAGGGGGTCGAAACCGTGGCCGTCGCGCCGGGGACATACGGCCGCTCGGACGCACTCCGGAACGCCGCACAGCGAGCCGTCACGCTGGAAGAGTAACTCCTTTTGCGGACCGGTCCCGCAGGCGGTGACATGACGGCGTTCGAGCCGATTCTGGACAACCACATGCACCTGGACCCGGTCAACGGCAA
Source organism: Halobacteriales archaeon SW_9_67_25 (assembly GCA_003022745.1). Classification (GTDB taxonomy): domain Archaea; phylum Halobacteriota; class Halobacteria; order Halobacteriales; family Haloarculaceae; genus SW-9-67-25. The sequence goes on along the minus strand of PXSU01000026.1, from coordinate 10,662 downwards.
GGGTGTCGCGGCCGCGGAGGAATTCGCCGCCGCCGGCGGGACGCACCTCCTCGTGCTCAACAAACCCTCCTGGTATCTCCTCGACGATGTCGGGGACGCCGAGGACTTCCGGGAGGTGTTCGAGATCACGATCGGGACCGTCGCGGACGCGAGCGAGGTGCTGGACGGCCGCGCCTGGCCGGTGCTGGGCGTCCATCCCGCGCTCGTCTCGCGGCTGGTCGAGGATGGGTACACGCCGGGGGAGGCCCGCGACCTGATGCAGGCAGGACTGGACGTCGCGGCCGAGTACGTCGCCGACGGGCCGGCGCTGGCGATAAAGAGCGGTCGACCACACTACGACGTGAGCGACGAGGTGTGGGCGGCCTCGAACGAGGTGATGCAGTACGCCTTCGAAATCGGTGCCGAAGTGGGCTCGGCGGTCCAGCTCCACACGGAGGGCGGCGAGGACTTCACCGAAATCGCGGAGTGGGCAGAGGACCGCGGCCTCCCCCGCGAACGGGTAGTCAAACACTACGCGGGCGGGCCCGTCGAGGGCCCCATCCCGAGCGTCATCTCACACGAGGAGGACCTGCGGGCGGCCGCGGAGGGCGGCGACCCGTTCCTGATGGAGACGGACTTCATCGACGACCCCGACAGACCCGGTGCCGTCCTCGGCCCGAAGACCGTCCCGCGGCGCGTCGGGTGGCTGGCCGAGGAAGGCTACGAGGACGCGCTCCGGACGGCCCACGTCGAGACGCCTGCCCGCGTCTACGGCATCGACACCGAGGCGACGCTCGCGTAACTGTACCGGCTGCCCCGGGTGGGAAATCGGACCGGAGCACGCGGTGCGAAAGCCATAACCCCGGAGGCACACACTGGACCGTATGAGCAACCCGCCGGGGGAGTACTACACCGAAGAACGGTGGCAAAACTGGATCGGGCGCGTCCGGGAGGAGGACGTCGACCCGGAAGACGAGGACTCGGCGCGCCTGCTGTTGAACCTCCAGGACGACACCGCCATCGCCGTCGCGAAGATCATCACCGACCACGACGACGGCGAACTCGACGAGGAGACTGCCCTCGCGAAACTGGAGGACATCGAGGGCATCGTTCTCGACGAGGTGCAGTTCGACGACGAGGAGACGGCCATGCTCATCGACGGCGTCCAGACCTCGCTGATGTGCGTGCTCTACGCGGCCAAGGAGTTCGTCGCGGGGGGACCGGCCGGCGAGGGGAGCGTCACAGAGTACATCGAGGCGGCTACCGGGGCCGAGGCCGACGAGGACCTCGACGCCGCGCTGGGCTACTGCGTCCAGGCCGGCACCCGCGTCATCGACGGCGCCGAACTCGACATCGACACCATCGATGAACTGGACTTTGGCCTGGTCGCGGAGTGGGTCAACGGACTGGACAGCCTCCAGACGGCGATGAGTGACCCGGAAGTCGTCGAGGAAGACGAGTAGCCCCGGCACCACCACACTCTCCCGGATCGCGAACAGGACGGACAGTTCTTCGACGATCGACGAATTCATGGTCGACACTCATTTATAGGTGGTGCGCGGACCTGCGAGTATGAAGGAAGTCGGCATCGACGGCGTCGAGATACGCACAGGCAAACTGCAACTGGATCTGGCGGAGACGTTCGCGCCCGCACAGGACGAGGACCCCGGGAAGTACACGAAGGGACTGGGGCTGCGGGCCTCGTCGCTGCCGGACGTCTACGAGGACATCGTGACCATGGGCGCGAACGCGGCCCACCGCCTGATGGAGCGCAAGGGCGTCGACCTGGCCGACATCGGGCGCATCGACGTCGCGACCGAGAGCGCTTTCGACAAGTCAAAGCCGGTCTCGACGTACATCGCGGGCTGTCTGGAGCAGGTGTTTCCGGGCGATTTGCACCACGCGAACAAGGGCGAGCGGAAGTTCGCCTGCGTCTCTGGCACACAGGCGCTCGACGACGCGTTCAACTGGATCCGCGCGGGACGCAGTCGGGGCCGGAAGGCGCTGGTCGTTGCGACCGACACCGCCCTCTACGAGCGGGACGACCCCGGCGAGGCGACCCAGGGGGCGGGCGCGGTCGCGATGCTCATCGACGAGGACCCCGACGTCGCTGCGTTCAGCACGCTCCAGGGGTACGGGAGTGCCGACGAGACGGACTTCCTCAAGCCCAACCAGCAGTTCCCCAGCGTCGACGGCAAGCGCTCGATGCAGGTGTACCTCGCCCGGATGCGCGAGGCCCTGGAGGACTTCGAGACGGCCGGGGCCGACACCCATCCGAACAACTTCGCGCTCATCCCGTTCCACACGCCGTTTCCAGGGATGGTCAGGAAGGCCGCGGTGCTGGGCTACCGGCACTGCATCCGGGGGACTGACATCGAGGCCGAGATCGCCGACGAGATCGGTCGCCAGCCCCGGTCGGAGGCCTTCGACGACCGGGAGGCCTACCTCGACGCGCTCACGGAGTACACCGACAAACTCGCCGAGACGACCCGGTACGCCGAGTGGTACGACCGGGCGGTCGACCCGACGCTCGGCATCTCCGAGCACGTCGGCAACTGGTATACGGGCTCGGTTCACATCGCCCGCGCGGCAGGCCTGCGGGCCGCCGTCGAGGACGGGCGGGACCTGACCGGCCAGCAGATGCTCGTCGCCTCCTACGGCAGCGGCGCACAGGCCGAGATCCACGCCGAGACAATCCAGCCCGGCTGGGCCGAGGAGATCTCGCAACTCTCCATCGACGAGCAGATCGAGAACCGGTACGACCTCAGCTTCGAGGAGTACGAGGCCATCCACGACGTGCACAACCACGACGAGGAGACGGACCTCGAACCCCTGACCGCGCCCGACGGCGAGTTCGTCTTCGACGGCTGGGGCCGGATGGGCGAGCGCAAGTACACCTACGTCGAGTAGCTCGCGCCGACGGGACCGGGACGACAGGGGCCTACGGGAGTTCCCGGAGGCCGTCGAGCATCTCGTCCAGTGGCGTCTCCGAGAGAGCGAGCGAGAAGCCCTCTATCCTCGCGAGGCCGGGGGCGTGGTCCCAGAGGTCCGCAGCCGAGAGCCCGTGGAGGACGACGGCGGTCGGCGTGGGTGTGACCACGCGTAACGCGACCAGCGGCGACTCCCCGCGGGTGACGTTCGTGAACACGAGCGCGCGGTTCGTCGAGCGGCCATAGAGGTCGTAGAACTCGTCGCCAGAGAGGCGCTTGATGACCTCGATGCTGTCGATGACAGTGTGCCCGGCGATGGTGTCGCGCTCGCCCGCGACGAGTTCCTCGGCGCCGATCGCGTCGTGGTAGCGCGCGATGGGGATGTTCGCCGCGTACTCCCGGAGGTCGTGGACGACGTCGCTGTCGAAGCCCGCAGAGAGCACGCGGGCGTGCTGGCGGATGTGGCTGCCCCCGCGTTTCTCGTCGATGTCGAGGATGGCGTCGACGACCCGCCTGACAACGTCGGTGCCGGGGTTCTCCCGGCGCCCGCTCTCGTAGTCCGAGACGACCGACGGCGAGACGTCGAGCCGGGTCGCCAGGTCGGTCTGTGGGATCTCGAAGTCGGTGCGCCACTTCCGCAGTGTCGCTCCCGGGTCGTCGCTGAGCGCTACCTCGCCGGCCATCTTCTCCGCCAGTTCGTCGCGTGGCCCCCGCATGGACGCGAAGGTAACTCGACGCCATAAAAAGGGTACCGAAACGCCGTTCGACAACTGACGTAGTGCGTGGGGCGGGCTCCACGACCGGGACCTCGACACAGATCACCTCGCGGGCTCCGACGGCGATACTGTCGTTTCCAGCGACGGGGCCCGCGACGGTTTCACGTCCTGTCTCGATATCGCCGAGGGAGCGAGGAGTGACGCTCCGCAACACCTAACCGACCGTCACGCCTTCGACCGACAATGACCGACTGGACGGAGACGTACCGCCCGTCCTCGCTCGCCGAAGTGCGGGGCAACGACTCCGCGCGAGACGACCTCAGGGAGTGGGCAGAGACCTGGGACGAGGGCCGCGAGGCCGCCATCGTCCACGGCTCGCCAGGCGTGGGCAAGACCTCCGCGGCCCACGCGCTGGCGTCGGACATGGGGTGGGACCGCATCGAACTCAACGCGAGTGACTCCCGGACCAAAGACGACATCGAACGCCTCGCCGGGCGGGCCTCGCGTAACACCACCCTCGGGGGGTCCGACCGTCAACTCGTCATCGTTGACGAGGCAGACAACTTCCACGGCAACGTCGACCGCGGCGGGTCGCGCGCAGTCACGGATATCGTCAACTCCGCCGCCCAGCCCATCGTTCTGCTCGCCAACGACTACTACGAGATGTCGAACGCCCTCCGGAACGCCTGCCAGGAGATCGAGTTCCGCGACGTCTCCGCGCGGTCGATCGTGCCCGTGCTCCGGGACATCTGCCGCAAGGAGGACATCGCGTTCGAGGAGGAGGCCCTGGAGGCCATCGCGGAGATGAACAGCGGCGACCTGCGGGGCGCCATCAAGGATCTACAGGCACAGGCACAGGGCCGCGACCGGATCACTTCCGAGGACGTGATGACGGGCGAGCGCGACCGCACGCGGGGCGTCTTCGAGTACCTCGATACGGTCATCAAGGAGGCCGACGCACGGGAGGCACTGGAGGCGTCCTACGACGTCGACGAGACGCCCGACGACCTCATCAACTGGATCGAGGACAACATGCCAAAGGACTACCACGGCGAGGAACTGGCCGACGCCTACGGCTTTCTCGCCGACGCCGACCGCTGGCTGGGCCGGGTCCGTGCGACCCAGAACTACACGTTCTGGCGGTACGCCGCGGACAACATGACCGCCGGGGTGGCCGCCGCCCGCCGCGAACCCAAGGGTGGCTGGACCCGGTACGGGCCGCCCAGCTACTGGTCGAAGCTCGGACGCACCCGCGGAACGCGGGACAAACGGGACTACATCGCCCGCAAGGTCGCCGAGGCAAGCGGCGTCTCCACGGGGACCGCACGCCGGGAGATCATGCCCCACCTGGCGGCAATGACCCACCACTGCAAGAACCGCGAACTCACGGTCGCGATGGCCGCCCGGTACGACCTCGAGGCCGAACACGTCGCCTTCGTCACCGGGAGTGGCGAGGACACCAACAAGGTCCAGTCCATCGTCGAGGACGCCCGAGGGCTCCGCGAGGAACTGGCCGTCGAGGGTGCCGAGGGCGCCTTCGAGGGTCCGGACGGGGACGACGGGGACACCGACGCGGACGCCGGACAGTCCCGGGCAGCCGCCGGTGACGAAGTCGACGGGACCGGGAACGACGAGACCGACGCTAAGCGTGACGATGCCGACGGCAACGACGCCGACAGTGGCGACGACCGGCACGAAGCGGACGACGACGGTCAGCAGTCCGGCCTGTCCGATTTCGTGTAAACACCGAGCCCGTTGACAGTGGATTCTTGGCCCGTCGCACCCAAGCGCCGGTGTGACGAGAGTCGAAACGGGAGCCCGGCTCCACTTCGGGTTCCAGAACCTCGCGCTCGCACACGACCGCCTCTACGGGGGCGTCGGTCTCGCACTGGCCGAGCCACGGCTGGTCGTCGAGGCCGAACGCGCCGACTCGATCCAGGTCGATTACCGGGACGCCGAGCCGTTCGCCCGGGACGTCTGCGACATACTCGGTGTCGAGGGTGTCCGTCTCGACGTTCCCGAGCGATTCCCGCGCCACGCCGGTCTCGGGAGCGGAACGCAGCTCGCGCTGGCCTCGTTGGTCGCGATAGGTGGTGCCTACGACCGGACGGTCGACCCCCGCGAGTGTGCACCGGCCCTCGGGCGGGGCGGACGTAGCGGCGTCGGGGTCGCCGCCTTCGAGCGCGGGGGGTTCGTCGTCGACGCCGGCCATCCCACCGAGCGGTTCACCTCGGCCCCGCCCGAACGCGGGGACTGGTCGGTCCCCCGGCCAGTCGCGCGCCATGACCTGCCCGCCGACTGGCGGTTCGTACTCGTGACGCCCGACGTCCCGCCGGGCAGGAGCGGCACGCCGGAAGAGGAGAGCATGCGGTCGGTCGTCGAGCGGGCCGACCCGAGCGTCGCCGACGAGATGGCGACGCTGCTGGTCCGGCGAGTCCTCCCCGCCGTCGCGGAGGGCGACGTCGCGGCCTTCGGCCGGGCCATCGCGCGCATGGGACGGCTCAACGGCGCCTGGTACGCCGACGAGCAGGGCGGTGTCTACCGCCCGCCAGCCGGCCAGGTCGTCGAGGCGCTCTCGGATAGCCCTGCCATCTACGGTGCGGGGCAGTCCTCCTGGGGGCCGACGGTCTATGGCCTGACGACCGACCGGGAGGCCGACCACGCAACGGGTGTCGCCCGGGACGCGCTTTCGGACCTTGGGACTGACGGCACGGTGCGCACAGCAGGCCCGCGAAACGGTGGCGCGTCTCTCGCCAGCGACGGACCGTAACCCGGGCCCGCGGAGGGGCAGACGGCGCAAACGTCTTGAGGCGTCGACCCCTGCCGTGGTCACATGGATGTCGACGTCTGTGGTCCGGGTCCGGCGGCACCGTTTCTCGGCGCCCGGGACATCTTCGAGACGGAACGCGACCTCGACCGGCCGGTGACGGTTCGGGTCGTCGAAGACCCCGGGGAACGGACGCGGGTCAGCCACGACGGCGAGGGACACCGCCTCACCATCTCCCGGCAGGCGGCCACCTCCGCGATGGCGCGCGAACTCGCCCTCCACGAGTACGCCCACATGCACCACCACGAGCGCGACCACCCCTCCCATACACAGCCCACCGAGGAGGCCATCTTCCTGGCGCTTTCGGGCCGGAGCGTCGAGCGCCGCAAACTCACCCACTGTTACCAGATCGCCAACCACATGAAGGACATCTACGCCGACGACATCTGGCTGGAGTTGGCGCCGGCCGCAAAGCTCGTCGACTACCTCGAATCCAGTCTGGCGGCGGCGCTGGCTGACCGGCCGCGGGACCCGCCGGCCTGGGAGCGCCTCACCCCGGCTGCCGACCCCGAGATCACTGCGGTCAACGCCGCGTTTGCGCTCGGTCTGATCGAACGCCACGGCCTCGTCGATACCGGGCACCGCATCTACGACCTGGCCCACGCGGCCGCCGCCGATGCGCCGGGAATCGACCTCGCTGCGTTCAAGCGCCGGTTCCGCACGCTCTCGCCCGACCCCGGCGAGAGCGAGTACCGCAAGGCACTGGTCGACGCCGCACGTGCCTACGCTGGCGGCGCGGAGCAGGCCGCCGACTAAAGAAGTGGCGAGACGGCTAGCGCGACTCCCACGACCAGCACCGGGTAGTCGAGCCGCGAGAACGCGAGCGGCGGGAGCGTCGGATTGTAGGCGAAACACCGTGCCCGGAGTGCGAGTGCCAGACGGTCGGCACGGTCGAGCGCCCGCATCAATCCGACGAGTGCGAGCCGCCGCGTCCGGTCGAGCGCCGACCGCCGGTCGCCCGCTCGGGCCGCTATCGCCGCTTGGGAACTCCGGAGGTCCGCGAGGACGAGTGGGAAGAACCGGAAGACGAGCCCGACGCCCACGCCCAGCAACTGCCCGGGCCGGCCCGGGAGGTGGCGCTGGATGGCGGCCCGCGTTGCCCTGACGGGTGTCGTCCGGACGTAGGCCCCGGAGACGAACAGCACCAGCACGATCCGGTAGCCAGCGACGACCGAATCCACGGCTGCCAGGGGAGCGAGCCACGGCGGGCCGAACCGGACCGCCGCGAACAGCGGCGTGACCGCGAGCAGGACGACCACGAACCAGTACGCCCGGAGCACCCGCACCGGCGACAGTCGGGCCGCAGCGAGCACGACCAGCGCCAGGCCCGTCAGGGCCCCAAGCGCGAGCGCCGAGCCCCGGGCGAAGACGGCGACCGCGAATCCGAGCTGGGCGAGCAGTTTCGACCGCGGGTCCAGCCGGTGGGCCAGCGTGGCGTCGGGCTCGTAGGTCAGCATGCCGGCACGCGGACGTCCAGCCCGGACAGCGCGGTGTCTGCCTCCGCGGGGTCGGCGTCGACGACCAGCCGTCCGTCGGACAGTCCGAGGAGGCGGTCGGCGCGGTCCAGCAGGTCCCGCAGGTCGTGGGTGACGACCACGACGCCGGTCCCCTCGGCCCGGAGACTGTCGAGGTGGGAAAGCACCGACTCGCGTGCGGGCTGGTCCAGCCCCGTGAACGGTTCGTCGAGGACGAGGTGATCCGGCTCCATCGCCAGGGCACCGGCGATGGCGATCCGGGACTGTTCACCCCCCGAGAGGGCATCGATACGGTCGTCCTCGCGGCCGGCCATCCCGACGGCATCGAGGGCCCTCGCCACGCGGCTGTCGATTGTCTCGCGGTCGAGGCCGAGGTTCTCCGGCCCGAAAGCCACGTCGGCCCCGACTGTCGCGGCGACGAACTGGTCGCGGGGGTGCTGGAACACCATCCCGACGCTCGTGCGGGCGAACACCGGCGACTCGGTGACGTCCCGGCCGTCGACCTCGACGGTCCCCGAGTCGGGTTCCAGCAGGGCGTTGAAGTGCCGTACGAGCGTCGTCTTCCCGCTGCCGTTCGCGCCCGTAACGAGGACGAATTCGCCGTCCGCGATGGTCACCGAGACGCCCTCGATTGCAGCCCCATCCCCGTAGCCCGACGTGAGTTCGCGGACCTCGATCATCCGACGACGCCGCGCCCGTGGGCGAGGTACCCGCCCGTGACAAGGACCATCACCGCCACCGCCTTCGCGGCGTCGCCCGGCACGAACACCACGCCACCCTGGACGAGCGCGTTCGCCAGCGGGAGGTCGAGCTGGACCGACAGCCACACCGACCCCACGAGGTAGACAACCGCCAGCCCCGCCGCCAGTGACAGCGCCTGCAGGGGGACAGACACCTCGTCGGGGCGGCGGGGGTCGACCTGCCGGTGGACGACAGCACCGATCAGCGCTGCCGCGAGCGGGAAACTTACGAGGTAGCCGCCGGTCGGCCCGACCAGAACGCCGAAGCCGGCGCTCCCGCCCGCGAAGACCGGCGCGCCGGCCACACCCACCAGGAGGTACAGCACCAGCGCGACCGCCCCCCAGACCGGCCCGAGCAACAGGCCAGCGAGGTACACGCCCGCCGTCTGGAGCGTGAACGGCGCCGGCGAGAAGGGGTACGGTACCGTCACCTGTGCGAACGCCGCTGTCAGTGCTGCCACCAGCACGGCCACCGCGAAGTACTGGACTGTCCTGTCTCCCACCAGCTCGACGGACTCGTGTTGCTCTGCCATGCCGAACCGTGTGTCGTCAACCACAAAATCAGTACCGGTTTACGAGGCGTCGGCGGAGAGGGAACTCCTGATCCGGGAGGACCGAAAACAGTCCGGAGAGATCAGCGCGCGGCCGCCGCGACCCGCTCTTTCTCCTCTTTCTGATTGACGGCGTAGGTACCGACGTCGTTGTTGGCCGCGCCCATCAGCTGCTGGGCGAGGGCCTCGACGACGTCGTTCTCGGACTTGAACGAGGCGTTGTGGACGCCCTCGGCGATGAACTTCAGCGCCTGGTCGACGCGCCGTTGCGGGGAGATGTCGACCGCCTTCGGGACACTGATGCCGCCGTACTTCAGCCGGACGGTCTCCTCGCGCGGTGCGGCGTTCTCGACGGCGCGGACGAGCACCTGCACCGGGTTCTCGCCGGTCCGGTCGCGGATGGTCTCGAAGGCCTCGCGGACGGTACGGGTGGCCAGTTGCTTTTTGCCGGTGTTCTCGCCGGTCTGCATCAGGCGGTTGATCAGCCGCTCGACGATGCTGATCTCGCTTTTCTTGAACTGCTTGTCGGCGTGCCGGCCCATCGTGTGGGCGACCGGCGTGACCGTGATGTACCGTTCCGTCGAGGGGTCGTTGAACTCGATGTCGTCGACGCTCCAGGTCCCGAACAGGTTCGCTCCGGTCGTGCCCTCGCTGTCTGCGGCCTCGCCGTCGGATTGGTCCGCGCTCATGTTATCGCACCGGCTTCTCCGCGTTCCCGCGGACGAGTTCGAGCAGCGAGACGCCGTTCACTTTCTCGACCTTGTAGTTGACCCCCGAGAGGTCGCCCATCGCGCGGCCCTTCGCGCCGCCGATGCCGGCGATGGTCACCTCGTCGTGTTCGTCGATGAACGAGATCGCGCCGTCGCCGGGGCAGAATGCGGTCACCTGCTTGCCGTTCTTGATGAGCTGGACCCGGACACATTTGCGGATCGCCGAGTTGGGCTGTTTGGCCTCGATGCCGACCTTCTCCAGGACGATTCCACGCCCCTGCGGGGCGCCTTCGAGGGGATCCGATTTCTCGCGGAGCCCCCGCTCGCGGCGCGCGTACTTCGAGTCGGACCACCGGTGGTTCTGGCGGTCCTTCTTGAGTTTGCGCGCGGCGTACTTGCCGTTCGTCATAGTGACCGTCCGTACCCGACGGAGGTACTTAAGGGTCGTCTTTCAGGTCAGTTCGACGCCGTCGATGTCGAAGTGACGCTCGGCGAGCGTGCGGGCGGCCTCGATATTGTGCCCGTCCGAGCCGATAGCGGCGCCGCGGTCCTCCGGTGCCACCTCGACGTAGGCGAGGCGGTCGTTGTTCTCGCTGATGGTGACGTTGTACACTGCGGCGGGTGCCAGCGCGTTGGCGACGAAGTCTTCGGGGGTGGCGGCGTTCTCGACGAGTTTGATCTCCCGGCCGACGCGGCGTTCGACGCGCTCGACATGGGTGCCGTCGGCGCCGATG
>PXSU01000025.1 GCA_003022745.1 Halobacteriales archaeon SW_9_67_25 | reverse complement strand
GAGGGCCGTTCCTTCCCGACATCTTGCTCGGCAAGCATGTCTCGAACCGCCGACCGGATGAACGGGGCGTTTACACCGCGACAGCCCCAGGACGTCAACGTAAACATCACGCTTGATGGCAGTTCAGCCGATCTGTCCGACGATCACGCAGCCAGCGTAAACAGTCGCGCGGACGCGTCACACGCATCGTCAAACGATGCGTCACGCGACCCGGACGGGAGTAAGACATTCGCGGAGATAGATGAAAACGACGACGAGGCCGAACGTAAGACGTGTACACAGTGCGGCAAAAACCTCCCGCAGTCCCACGTTTACTGTCCGAACTGCGGGGAGAAGTCCGCCCACCGAGTGTTCTGCGAGTGCGGTGACGAACTCCGCTCGGACTGGGCATTCTGCCCCGGCTGCGGTCGGCGCACCCCCGCTGCGGACGTTCTGGACCAACCATGAAATGCCGTAAACGCTGCTCTCGGGGCGTTTACGGGCGGAAACACTGAATCGTCTTACGCTGGCCGTAACCTTTATTACCCCATGGTCTGTGTGTACGTCTGCGTAAGACGGTCGTCTTACACGGCGCATCATGCGGCACACATTCCGGTGCTGTCGCGCGGTTTCGCGGTGTAAGACGAGCGGGCAGGCGAACGCTGTCCCCGTCTTACCCAACACAGGGGAACCAAACATGGAGCGTGTGACACTACGGATTCCGAAACAGCAGATCGAAGAGGTCGAACGAATGGTCGAGACGGGCGAGTACCCCAACCGGAGCGAAGCGATCCGGTCGGCGGTTCGAGACATGCTTGCCGAGCAAGATGTCGGGAAGGAACGGCCCTCGGAGAAGCGCAAGCGCCGCAAGCAGCGCACGTGGGCGAAGGTGTAACGATGCAGGATATCGTTAACGAGGCCCTCGAGCGCGACGAGCAAGAACAACAGCAGATGGACGACGTCGGCGGATTCGGCGACCCGCGGATCGTCATCGTGGGCGCCGGCGGTGCCGGCAACAACACCGTCAACCGGCTGTACAATATCGGTGTCGACGGCGCCGAAACCATCGCCATCAATACCGACAAACAGCATCTCAAGATGGTCGAGGCCGACACCAAAATCCTGGTCGGCAAGTCCCTGACCAACGGTCTCGGCGCGGGCGGCGACCCCTCGATGGGCGAGCGCGCGACCGAGATGGCCCAGGGCACGATCAAGGAGGTGCTGGGCGATGCCGACCTCGTGTTCGTGACCGCGGGCATGGGCGGCGGCACGGGCACGGGCGCCGCGCCCGTCATCTCGAACATCGCCAAAGAGCAGGGTGCGATCGTCGTCGGCATGGTGTCGACGCCGTTCAACGTTGAACGCGCGCGCACAGTCAAGGCCGAGGAGGGACTCGAACGGCTCCGCGAGGAGGCCGACTCTATCATCGTGCTGGACAACAACCGCCTCCTCGACTACGTCCCGAACCTGCCCATCGGCAAGGCCTTCTCGGTGATGGACCAGATCATCGCCGAGACCGTCAAGGGTATCTCCGAGACCATCACCCAGCCCAGCCTGATCAACCTTGACTACGCCGACATGACCTCGATCATGAACCAGGGCGGGGTCGCGGTCATGCTGGTCGGAGAGACCCAGGACAAGAACAAGACCGAAGAGGTCGTCAAGGACGCGATGAACCACCCGCTTTTGGACGTCGACTACCGCGGCGCCAGCGGCGGCCTGGTCCACATCACCGGCGGCCCCGACCTCACGCTGCAAGAGGCCGAGGGCATCGCCCAGAACATTACCGGCCGCCTCGAAGCATCGGCGAACGTGATCTGGGGTGCCCGCATCCAGGAGGAGTACAAGGGCAAGGTCCGCGTTATGGCGATCATGACCGGCGTCCAGAGCGCGCAGGTGCTCGGCCCGACGACCCAGAAGCAGGCCAACAAGTCCCGCCAGGCCATCGAGGGTGTCGACGACGACGCCTTCGACGCCGCGAGTAACTTCCAAGGCGACCGGGAGTTCGGCGAGACTGACGGCGGCCGCCAAGACGTCGAACAGAACAACGGACTTGACGTCGTCCGCACGGACCAGCTGTAAGCGCCGTCGAACCCGGTTCGACCGGTTTGAACCGGGAGTTGCCCCCGAGACGTCCCGTCGGCGCGGCTTTTTTCAGGTGAGTGCCGCCAGGAGGTCACACTTCCGGCAAATGTCCGTCCGCGTCGGGCCGCCACACCGCTCGCACTCACCGAACTCGCCGTCCCCGCCGCGGTGTTCGCTCGCCGCCAGTGCCGCGAGCTCCTCGTAGCCGGCCATGATCGAGTGGCGCGTCCCCGGGTGGCGCTCCTCCAGTTCGTAGAGTAACTCCTGAATCTCGCCCCGGTACGCTTCCTCAGCGTGGGGACACTCCGTGATGTGTGCCGGCAGGTCCCGCAGGTGCGCGTACAGCGCGACCTCCTTCTCGGGGACGTCCCGGAGCGGTTTCGCCCGCGGGACGAACGCCTCGCTCTCGCCTCTGGACCGCTCGCTGCAACCCCCCTCGAACCCCCCCAGACTGGCGTCGAAGTGTTTTGCAATCTGCGTGATATTTCCTTCGAGAAAATTCATCATCGCCGTCTCGGCCTCGTCGTCAATATTGTGACCAGTCAGTAGTTTGTCAGCGTCGAATCGGGTCGCATAGCGGGACAGCAGATCCCGGCGAAACACCCCACAGTATGCGCACGCTGACATGTTTTCAGGGTCCTCTTCGACTACCTCGTCCATCCGGACGTCGAACTCCTCCTCGTAGGTGACGACTTCGTGGCGGATGCCCAACTCGGCCGCGAGTTCCTCACAGGCCGCGAGACTCTCGTCTCGGTACCCTTCGATGCCCTCGTGGATCGAGAGCGCGACCAGTTCGACCCGCGGGGCCCTGGCGAAGGTGTCGTGGAGAATCGTCGCGAGGACGACACTATCTTTCCCGCCCGAGAGGCCGACCACCCACGTCTCGGGGTCCTCGGGCGTGGCGTCGTCGGGCAGGAGGTTGTCCTCGCGGATTCGCCGGCGGACCCGCTTCTCGACGGACTCGCAGAAGTGGTCCTCGCACATGTGCAGCCCGGAGTAGGCGGCGTGCATCACCGCTTCCCTGCCGCACTTGTCACACTCCATCGCTTCCCCGTTGCTGGCCGACGTGGTTGACCCTTTCGGAGTCGCGGGTTCCGATGTCCGAGGCGCCATTGTTTTGCCCGGCAAGCGCGTAGCCAGCGTCGATGAGCGAGTGGGACCGCGAGCGGGCGATCGACCGCGTCGAGCGACTCGTCGAGACGGTCGCAAACGACGTGATGCCCGTGCCGGTTCGGGAAGTGTGGGTCTTCGGCGACGTCGCTCTGGGACTGGATCCCGTCGACCGCGTCGACGTCTACCTCACCAAGGACGTGCTCTTCCATGGGGATGCCGACCGCGAAGCCGAGTTCGTCGACTCCCACGGAATCGAGGGCGTCGGCAAGACCGTCCGCGTTGAGTGGGCCGACACCCACCCCGAGTACCTCCGGTCGAACGCCAGCGGCTACGCCGCTCCCGAAAAGTGTCTCGCGGCCCACCTCCTCGACGAGGACGAACCCATCCACCTCGAAGTGTGCAACGCCTCCTTCGAGGACAACGTCACCCAGCGCCTAGAGGGGGCCCTGGCTCGCGGGAATTACATGGAGATCCTGGACCCGCGCGGTGTCTGTCTCTGGCTCGAGGGGCGCCGGTCAGCGGAGGCCTTCGAGAAACTGCAGGCCAGCGAGTACGCGTTTCCGCCGCTTGCCGGCGCCCTGGAGATGCTCGGTGCAGACCCCGACGAGGCCACTGCGGCTGCCGAGGCCGTCGAACAGTACCGCGACCGCCAGGACGGCGCGACGGTACGGGGCGACGTGGTCTGAAGGTTTATCCGGGAACGAGCGGCCAGCGCCCGTATGCTCTGAGGAGTCACCGCGGAGCGGTCCGCAGTCGCGTGACCCGCCGCTTCGCGTCCCACTCGGGTCACCTGCACGCTACACCTGTCCGGCGGTCACGAAGAAGGGTACGACCTCCCGGTGTCGGTACCGTTCGTCCTGCATCTGGTCGGCGACGGTCCGCCCCATCTCTCGCCAGGCCTGGCGCAGCTCGTCGAACTCCTCCGGGGTGGTTTCGCCGGCCAGCACCGTCTCCCGGTCGGACTCGATCCCCTCGCCGCTGGCTTTCCGGCGGGCGGCCTCCAGTGCCCGCTCGGAGTAGGGCGGTTCGACGGTGCGCTCGTGGTCGTAGCGACGAACCTCGATATCCGAGACTCCACACTCCTCGAAGAGCACGCGCGCCGCACCGAGGCTCGCGTCGGTGTCGACGCCATCGAGGTACAGCTCCCGGGCCCGCTTTGCCAGCACCGACTCGGCCTCGACGGTCGAGTCGATCCTGACGGCGCTGTTGTCCGGTTCGATGGCCGC
>PXSU01000024.1 GCA_003022745.1 Halobacteriales archaeon SW_9_67_25 | reverse complement strand
AGCAGGGAAGTCGCAGCGCGGACACAGTCCGCGACCGTCTTCCCGTGGTTCAAATCCCTTCCCTCGCACCACGCCGCAGGGTTACCCCCCGAATGGCCCCGGACGGGAGCGGTCTTCCCTCGCGAACTTCCATGCCTCATACTGTCGGATATAACTACGTGAAGATGTTCGGCCCAGCGGGGGGTCGAAATCACTCATACGGATTGCTGTAGCTATTTTCCAGGTCGACCGCACGCAGTACTGCGGTCGATCCAGTAATGAACTACAGCAATCCGTATCACGGGCTTACAGCCGACAGTATCAACCACCGGCACTGTCACCTGGCGGATACCGACAAACGACACCATCGATCATTATATTTATTACGGGGCAGTCCAAGTCATGGACACACCATCATGATCTATCATGGTGGTACGACACCAGCCATGTACGAACACTACACGGACGCGGAAAACACGGGCGCACCGCTCGTGCCATCGGTCGGGACGGAAAGCGACCAGACGCAGTTCAGCGAGCACGAGGAGGCGGTGTTGAGCCACCGGATAGAGACGTGACCGCGAAGCGACGGCCCTAACAGCCGGGGCGAACGAGCGGAGTGTATGGATACCACGCACCGGGCAGCGGTGGCAGAGCGGGCGGCATGCGCGGGCGGGGTGGTCGCACGCGAGCAGTACCGGTCGACGCTGGACGTCGAGACCAAGGCCGACAAGAACGACCTGGTGACTGCGACGGACCGCGAGGCACAGGAGCAGGTCGTCGCCACCATCCGCGAGGCGTATCCGGACGACGCGCTCGTCTGCGAGGAGGACGCCCTCCCGCCGGGGGTCGATAGGGACACGGAGACCCGCAAGTCGGTGCCGCCGTCGGGGCCGGCGTGGGTCGTCGACCCCATCGACGGGACCGCGAACTTCGTCCGGGGGGCGCGCTTCTGGACGAGTTGCGTCGCGGCCGTCGTCGACGGCGTCCCGGTCGCCGGAGCGACGTACTTCCCCGCACTCGGGGACGTCTACGCTGCCGGTGGCGGGGACACCACCCGCAACGGGACCACGGTGACGGTCAGCGAGCGCACGGACCCGGGCACGTTTGCGGTCGGACTCCTGGGGTGGTGGCCGATGGGCAAGGGCGACGAGCACGCGGCGCTGTTCCGGACGAGTGCGGAGACGTTCGGCGACGTCCGGCGGATGGGGTCGATGCAGGGCACGCTCGCGCTCGTCGCCGCCGGGACGCTGGACGCGGCGTTCATGCCAGCCCGCCCGCACCCGTGGGACTCGCTGGTCGGCGTCCACCTGGTCCGCGGGGCCGGCGGCACAGTTACCGACGTCGACGGCGGTCCCTGGACCCACGACAGCGAGGGGCTGGTCGTCTCGAACGGACAGGCACACGAGGCTGTCCTGGCGGCGGCCCGGGCCGGAACGAGTGATGGTGACTGACCGAAACCGACCGGCGACGAGCGTGTACGGGGGGCACACGCGACCGCTGGTCGGGGGCGTAGCGACCGTCGCAGGGAGTGCCGCCGCGTTCACCGAACGGGTCTACTGGGGGTTCCTGTGGCGGTACTTCTGGGGCCCCGTCGTGGCCGACGGACTGGGCGAGTCCTGTCTCGTCTACGTGCGCTCGAGTGGCAGCGTCGTCCCCGGACAGGCGGCCGGCGGCTGTGCGCGCGTCCCCGAGCACTTCGTCGCGGTCCCCGGCTACACCACCGTCTCCACGGTCGGGTACATGGTCGTGCTCGTGTTCATGCTCGTGGGGGTGTACTTCATCCTCCAGCGGCTGGACCTGGAGCCCTACCGCCAGTTCTTTTTCGCGCTGGTCCCGTTCATGCTCTTTGGCGGGGTACTCCGGGCCGTCGAGGACTCGTTCGTCTCGGCCCGCCGGGCGGGCGTCCAGCCGCCGGTCGACCTCCCCTGGAGCGGGCTCATCATCAGCCCATTCATCTATTTCACGGTGTTTTTCGTCACGCTGGGGGCCATCCTCGCGAGCATCTGGCTGGCCCGGACCGGTCGCGTCGAGAACTACTACGACCCCCTCCGCCTCGTCGGCGGGGCCGTTCTCGCGGTCACGACGCTGTATCTGGTCGTGCTCGCGGCGACGACCGACTACGTGGGCTGGAACCCGATGGTGTTCGTCCTCACGATGGGGCTGGCGACGGCAATCGCCTACGGCGTCTACACTGCAGTCGACCGGTACAGGCCATCGATCCACGCCGGGACGGGTTACATGGGACTGGTCGTGGTCTGGGCACACGCCGTCGACGGCGTCGCGAACGTCATCGCCTCGGACTGGACCCACCTCTTCGGCGTCGGCGCGTACACGCCCAAACACGTCGTCAACCGCATCATCATCGACGTCACCACCGCCGTCCAGCCCGCCGCGCTGACGGCCATTGTCGGTGACTCTTGGACGTTTCTGGTCGTCAAGATAGTCGTCGCGGTCGCGATCCTCGCGGTCTTCGACGAACAGTTCATCGAGGAGAGCCCCCGCTATGCGGTGATGTTGCTGGTCGCGATTGTGGCGGTCGGCCTCGGTCCCGGGACGCGGGACATGGTCCGCGTGACGCTGGGCATCTAGGGACCCCCGCTCACAGCAGTCACGACCAGGGCAACTCCTCGCCGATGCCGGCCGCCCAGTGTGAGTTTCTTCCCGGCGGCGGTCACGGGAACGGGTGATGTTCCCGGTCCAGTTCCGGCTCGAAACCCAGCGACGCTGGCACTGTCTCGGCACGCTCGCCGAAGTAGGGGTCGCCGAAAAACAGCGGCTGGGCGCGCGGCACCAGCACGCGGACGGCCTCGAAGCCCAGTTGTGCGACGTCCCGCGTGGTAGTCCTCGCGGCGTAGGCGTCCATGTCGGCTGCCGCAAGCGCGTCCAGAACAGCGTCAAGGGCCGCCCGGCCAGTCGGCGGGTCCTCGGGTCCGACGGACTCGGCGGGGACGACAGAGGGCGGCTCGACCAGCGACTGCACCGCGGGCGGGAACTCGGCGTACCGGCCGATGGCACCCGTGGCCTCGCCCGCGCGCTCGGGGCCCATCCCGCGCAGTTCCATCCAGTTCTGGAGGGCCTCGGCCAGGGCCGACCGCGCCGCCCGCGCGGGGTCGAGGTCGGCGTCGGAACCGAGCGCGAACGCCGGCCACTCCTCCCGGTGGACCGCCACCGCCACGACAGGGACGTCGACGTCCTGGGTGACCAAAAGCGCCGTTACAGAGAGGTCTTCCGAGCGGGCGCGGGCCGCGAGCGTCTCGTATTCCGGATCCGCGACCGAGAGTCCCAGGGGCTCGAACGTGGAGTACCACGACAGCATCGTCGCGTCGCGCTCGACGACCTCGGTCAGCCCCGCGAGCAGCGCCCCCACACCGGAGTTGCCGAGTCCCAGTCCGGTGGTCGTCGGGGGTCGACACTCCCTTTCTGGCGGCGGATAGAAGACGAACTCGGCGGGCAGGTGGACATGCTCGCCGGTCGCGAGGTCCTCGCCGCGAACCCACCCGCGCTCGGCGTCGGCGTCGGGCGCCCCCTCACAGACGAATGCCGACGGGAGGACGGCGTCGGGGACCGCGCCGGGCGGCCCCGTCTCGAAGGTCCCTGCCCGGTAGACGCCGGCACAGTACCGCTCGAAACCCTCGCCGAGCGCCTTCATGAAGGCAGCGTCCCACTCGGGTGCCACGCCGGCCGCCTCCCGGCTGGCGCTGACGTCGCTGAACTCCGCCGTGTCGCAGGTCCGGGCGAGGTAGTAGGGTGCGGGGAAGGACTCGGCCTCGCCGACCTCGGCCACGAGGCCCAGGCGGTCGTCGATGGCCCGCTCGGCGCGGGCCAGTGCCGCCTCGACATCCCGGTCGGCGTCGGCTCGGTCGAGCGCGCGCTCGGGGCGCGTGCCACAGGCACAGTCCGGCAGGGGGAGGAACTCGCGGGTGGCGTGGGGGACCTCGGTGACGCGACCGAACTGCGCCTCGCCGCCGGCGACGTACCGTGCCGCTTCGCGGCCGGCGATGGCACCGGCAAAGCGGGCGGTGTGTGCCGGCGGCGCCGCGGCAGGGTCCGCGTCGGGGTCGAGGTTCGCACTCACGCGGCCGCTGAGACACTCGTAACAGCCCGAATCCGGCCCGAACCCGGCGACTGCAGCGTCGGTGACGGGGACGGAGCCGACGCCGCCGAGTTCCACGGCGAACCACGGCAGGTCGACCGCGAGGGCGTGCTCGTTTGCCCGCTCGAAGACGGCGTCGCCGGCCTGCCCGACCACGACGGCGAGGTCCGACTCGCCGAGGTCACCGACGTCCCTGGCGACGACCTCGCTGCCGACGTCTTCGAGGGCCGCCCGAACGGCCGCGACACCCGGTCCGGAGCCGACGAGTTCGACTGTCATACCGGTCACACGGCGGGGTGGCGGAAAACTCTAGGCCAGTTTCTCCTGTGCCGTGGCGACGAGTTCGTCGGCGTCGGTCGAGGCGATGTCGTCCCCGGGGAGCAGTCGCAGGCGGGGACGGCCCACGTCGATAGGGACTTTCTCGGTATCGAGCAGCCCGCTCTCCTCGAGCTGTGACTTCATCCGGGAGAAGGTCGCCTTGCTCGCGAGGCCGATGTCCTCGCCCCACTTGCTGATGTCGTAGAGGAGTTCGCTGTGCCGGGCCGCCACGAGGAGGCTGATGGTCACCTCGTCCAGGCCATCGCCGTTGCCGCGAGCGGCCTCCAGCGCGTCGAGGACGGCCGCGAAGTCGGCGGCCGCGTCGGGGCCGATATCCGCCGAGAGCGTCTCCATGACGGTCGACCGGGCCGGGGTCCGGAGGCCGAAGGTCGCAGCCTCGGCCCAGCGGGCCTCGTATGTCTCCCGGGTCTCCCCGACGAACGTCTCGTCGGTCGTGGCGAGCGCGGCGACCCGCTGGCCGCTCTCGACCAGTGCGACGACGGACGACTCTGAGACAAGGAGCGTGTTGGTGGGCACCTCCGAGAGCGTCCGGACCGACAGCGTCCCGGATTCGACCAGGTCCGACACCGTGCTCGCGACGAGGAAGTCCTCGGCGAGGTCCTTGAGCGGCCCCTCGGCAGCGAACAGCCTGACTGCCGGTGGTGCGTCCGTCTCGGTGAGCACCGCGACCAGACCCCGGATAGCGTCCCGCGACGGGTTGACGAGGTACAGACCGTCCTCGGCTCCCTCGGTGCCCGCCGAGAGAACGCCGGCGACTGTCTCTTCGATCTGATTCGAGCGAATCATCTCACTCGAACGTATTTCCGATTACCGTATTTAATTTTACCGGCTCCGGCGGGGAACCGAGCGTCAGACGCTCGTATGCCCGGAGTTCGGGCGGACCCGGCCGGGGTCAGAGTCCGGGGACGCTGTCCTCGGCCTCGAGGAGTTCGTGATAGCGGTTGCGGATGGTGACCTCGGAGATGCTGGCGACCTCCGAGACGTCGCTTTGCGTGACTTTCTCGTTGGTCAGCAGCGAGGCCGCATAGACTGCGGCTGCCGCGAGTCCGACCGGCGACTTCCCGGAGTGGACCCCTTCCTCCCTGGCGTTGTCCAGGAGCTGACGGGCGCGGCGCTTGACCTCCTCGGACAGTTCGAGGTCGGAAGTAAAGCGGGGCACGTAGCTTTTCGGGTCGGCCGGCTGGATTTCGAGGCTCAGCTCGCGCACCACGTACCGGTACGTGCGCGCTATCTCGTCTTTCTCGACGCGGGAGACGGTTTCGATTTCGTCGAGCGAGCGGGGCGTGCCGGCCTGGCGGGCGGCCGCGTACAGCGAGGCCGTCGAGACCCCCTCGATAGAGCGGCCCGGGAGGAGGTCCTCGTCCAGCGCGCGGCGGTAGATGACGGAGGCAGTTTCGCGGACGTTCTCGGGGAGGCCGAGCGCGGAGGCCATGCGGTCGATTTCGCCCAGGGCCTGTTTGAGGTTGCGTTCTTTGGAGTC
>PXSU01000023.1 GCA_003022745.1 Halobacteriales archaeon SW_9_67_25 | reverse complement strand
GTCGAGGTACAGTCGAAGTGTCTCGTCGTCCGAGATGGACACCAGTAGACCACCGTGAACCATGCACTGAATTTGATTGCCCAGTGATATAGTAGGCGTTTAAATGTATCTCGAATGGCGACGAGCTACGAGCCGCCAGAGGTGCCGGTGAGCGTATTCCACTTCACACCGAGTTCGTAGATTTCTGTTTCCAGTTCGACAGACTAGTTCCCGAGTGCAGCGTCGAGTTCGGCTATCGTCTCCGCAACGTCGTCTGCGTGACTGTCCCGGACGCCCGCGCGGTGTAGCGTTCGCTCGTACTCCCGGAGCAGGTCCGCTGCCGTGGCTGCTGTCATGCGTGAAATCGTCACGTCGGAATTCGATAGTGTATCATCGTTCATGCTCAGTCGTTGATCCGATCCCTCTCATACGGATTGCTGTCGCTATTTTCCAGGTCGATCGCACGCCGTACTGCGGTCGATCCAGTAATGAACGACAGCAATCCGTATCAGGAGACGTCACGAGTGTCGACCCACCGGAGTCGGTACTCGCCGTTACCGAGAAATTCGACCAGTCCCTCGTCGCGGAGAACCTGCATCTGCTGGCGTATCTTCGCGCGGACGTGGTCATTCTTCGGGTACAGGTCGGCCAGTCGGTCCTCGAATCCGTAGACGTCCGCCAGTTCGAACGTCTCGCCCGGCCGAACGGGGAGGTCGTCGATGCAGTCCATGACGGCGCTCGTCCAGTCGCGCGTGTCGACGCTCTGTTCGGACAGGAAAGCCGTCTGCTCGAAGGTGGCACGTACCTCCTCGCGCGGCCTGGCCTCGCCCTCCCGAACGATTTCGATCCGTCCGGGCTCGGGGATACGGTCGAGCAGGATGTTCGAGCCGACCCACCCCGACCGCCGGGCGTCGGAACTCAGGGGCTCGCGCTTCTCGACGACCGTCGGTGTCATGAAGTGCCCGGGGACGAGAAACAGGTCGGTCACGCGCCAGACCTCGGGGTCGAACCCTATGAAGGTGTAATCGGGCGCCTCGTCGTTCCGGATCGCCTCCATTTTCGGTTCGTAGGCGGAGTTGGAGACTTTCCGGCCGTGGCTGCCGCGCGTGGCCTTGAGTTGGATTCGCCGGTCACAGGTCGGACAGCGGAAATCCTCGACCCGTTTTCCAGGACGATGCGCGTCGACCGCCTCGGCGTCACAGTTCGGACAGTAGAGATTCTGCCCGGCCCATGTTTCCGTGATGACGCGGCTGCGCTGTGCCTTCGACGTGTAGCCCTCGGCAACAGTCGGGTCGAGGGTCAGGTCCATGCCCGACTGTTCGGATGCACGATCAAAGATCCACTGGTGGCAACCAGTCTCACGAGGACTGGTCCACTCGCAGCCCCGGGTCGACTGCACGAACGAGGAGCAATCAGCCGCCGAGGGGACTCCCTCAGGTCCCGTTGGCCGAGTCCCTCGCGGTGCGTCTCGTCACCGCGCGCTCGACAGTCGACCGGACAGAGCGCACCCTGGCGCGGAGCCGTCGGCCCGGAGACCCACCCAGCCCGGGAGCCGCCACCAGCAGGAGGAGCGCAGTTTCCTCGCCGCCACTGGCCACCTGCGTGGCAGCGATCCACACCACGAGGGCGATGGTCGAGAGGATGACGGCGAATTTCGCCCCGGAGGAGAGTTCGACCGAGCGGATATAGCCCGCGATGAACGAGGAGACCAGCGCCTGCAGGACGACGGCGTGGAAGAACAGCATCGACAGCATGTTGGTGTCGACGTTGCCGCCGAAGTCGCCGGAGGGGCCCTGGCCGCTCCCGCCCCCGCCCGAGGCCTGGTCGGCGAGGCCGGCCATGACGTCGAGGAACTGGAGTTTCAGCAGCGCCATCACGCCGAGCAGCGTCAGGTAGGTCATGAGGATGATGACCACCTGCATGCGGGTGCGGGTGATCCGGTCGCGGTCGATGTCGTCCTGGTTCTCCGAGGCCTGGGCCGCCGTCGAGAGCACGTCCTGGATCTGGCCGGAGGCCTCCTGGGCCTCGCTGATGAGTTTGACGATCCGGGCCAGCCGCGGGATGTGGTACTTGTTGTTGAACTCCCGGAGTGCGCTCTTGAGGTCGGTCCCGTACTTGACCTTCGCGTATAGCGTCTCGAACTCGTCGGCGAGTCTGTCCGTCGACGTGTCTGCGACGACCCTGAACGATTCGAGCAGCGTCATCCCAGTGTCGTTGGCGCTCGCCAGTTTCCGCAACGTCTCCGAGAGGTTGCCGAGCACCGACCGCCGCGACCGGACGTTCCACTCGTAGAAGACAGCCAGCGGAATCAGGTTGATATACAGGGGAACGTACACCCAGACGAACGTCCCGTAGATGGGATCGCCGATCATGGCGTCGACGGACAGCGGGGCGTTGTTCGTCAGCACCGCAGCGGCAAGCGCCACGAGCGACAGCGGGACCGTCAACACGAGGACGAGCCGCGGGTTGTCACGGAAAAAGAGGTGAGGGGCCCGCAGTATCGTCGACAGCTCGTGGGCCTGCTCGCGGCGCTTGATGCTGTCGAAGACGCCGTGCTCGCCCGTGTATCGGGTGACGAGCCCGGGGTTGATGACGCCGATACCCTGCTCGGCACCGAGGTCGACGCCCGACGCATCCGCGTCGATGTAGCCGTCGCCGACGGTGTCCTGGGTGACCGTCGAGACGAGCACCAGGAAGCCGACACCGATCATCGGGATCAGCCCGTAGACGGTGCCGTACAGCATGAGCGTCTGGATGTTGCCCATCATGCTCATGATGACCAGAATGATGATGAGCAGGAGTGGAAACAGCGACAGCGTCATGTACATCTCGCCGAACAGCTCGAGGGTGTCGAGCAGTTTCTCCTGTTCCTGCTTTGCGGTCCGCATGTGCTTGTCCTTCTGGTCCTCGAGGAAGCTGGTCATGTCGCCCCCGGAGTCGATGATAGAGAGCATGTCGGTCAGGAACTGCGAGAGGCTGTCGCTGGGCGTCTCCATGGCCTGCTTCCGTATCGCCGTCCGGTAGTCCGTATCGAAGTACTCGGTCTCTAGGACGATGGACTGGAACTCCTTGGACACCTCGCCGTAGGTGTCCTCGGCCGTGGCCATCGCCCGGAGGATCTCCAGCTGGTTCAGCCCGCCGACCGAGAGGGCGTACATGAACGAGATGGAGTCGGCGAGGAGGACGTTGATCTCGCGCTTGCGGCCGTTCGACTGGACGTAGGGGAGCGAGAGCATCGCGCCAAAGCCGACCGAAAAGCCAAAAGAGCCGAGTATCAGCCCGGAGACGAAGATCAGCGCCGGGACCTTCAGCAGGTCGACGACCGGCTCGATGGCCCCGGGGACGGGGATGCCGATGAGCGCGGAGTCGGGACTGACGAACAGCTGGACGAACAGGAACCCGACGAACATCCCGACGATCCACAGGGCCAGTCCGACAAGGGTCCCGATCGCCAGCGCCCGCGAGATGAACAGCTCGACGTTGTCGTCCATCCGCGCCTCGGCGAGTTTCGTCTCGATGCTTCCGACGAACTCGTCGTCCTCGTCGAACACCCGCTGGTACAGCGGGAAGAAGGCGTCACCGATGGAGGATTCGTTCCCGTCGAAGCGCCGCTGGCCGCTGTCGAGGCTCATTACCTGCTGGCCTCCCCTCCCGCTCCGGACACCGCCCCTCCGTCGGCCTCCACTTCTGCGTCGGATTCGGACTCACCCTCGGGCTCTTCCCCTGCCTCCGGGACGAACTGGCCGAAGTCGACATCCTCGTCGTCCGCCGGGGCCTCGTCGCCGGCCGTGCCGGTGGGCAGCGCCGCCTCGAGGTCGGCAGTGTCGGCGTCGCGGTACTCCTCGAGCATCGGCTCTGCTTTCTCGAGGATGTCCGCGGTCACCTCCCGCAGTTCGGAGGGCGGGTCCGGCCGGGGCACCATCTCCTCCTTCTCGGGGTCGACGTCGATCTGGACGGACTCCATCTCCCGAAGGTCCTCGAGTGACCGCTTCAGGCGCTCGTTGGCGATGTGTGCGAGGATGGTTTCTGGGTCGTTGATGAACGCCTGGACAGTCGCGGCGACATGGGAGTACGTGTTCAGACCCTCGTTGATGAGGTACGCGAGGACGACCTTGCGCTTGAACAGTGCCTCGTCGAGGCGGTCCTGTGTCCACCCGCGGTCGAACTTGATCTCCTCCAGCGTCGAGGACGACCCCATCTGGATGAACTCGTCGGTCTCGGCACGCCACTCGTAGACGTCGCGGACGTTGATCTCGTCGTTCTCGGGCGAGTACTCGTTGATCTCGGTCAGTGTCTTGTTCCGGCGGACCTTCCGGCCGCCCACCCGCGTCTGTGTCTGGATGCTCACCAGGTCCAGCGCGGTAAAGAGCGTCTTCGAGACGTTGATCGGGGCGGTCGTGAACCGCTTGATGACCTCGCCGACCGAGTCGGCGTGGAACGTGGTGTAGGTGGTGTGGCCCGTCGACATCACCTGGAAGAGGTCCCGGCCCTCCTCGCCACGGGTCTCGCCGAAGACGATGTAGTCGGGCCGCTGGCGCAACGCGGCCTCCAGCAGGTCGAACTCGTCGACGTCGCCGACGTCGTCCTCCCCGAAGGAGGGACGGGTG
>PXSU01000022.1 GCA_003022745.1 Halobacteriales archaeon SW_9_67_25 | reverse complement strand
ACGACCTTCCAGTACATCCCCGAGGGAGCCGACGGCGTGGACGCGCCGGCCGCGGAGCCGCCCGACCCCCCCGAGTCGCCGGCCGACAGTTCGGTCGCGCGCACCGTCGGGTCCGCCGCGACGGCCGTTCGCGATCTCGTCGGCGGTTCCCCGGAACCCGCCGACCGCGGTTCCGACCCGCCCCCGACGGAGACGCCGGACGAGCCTGCTCCGGGGCCGACGGACGGGCCGGCCGAAGATCCCGCTCAGGCCAGCGCGCGCAACGACGTCGTCTCGCCCGAGGAACTCCCGGCGGACGCTCCGGTCACCGACCACCCGACGCCCGTCCTCGACGACGACAGCGAGTCCGTCCATCGGGCGGATCCCTCCGGCGACCCCGCGGACAGCGACCGGCCCGACCTCCGGACGCTCCGCGAGGAACTGAACGACCAGTTCGAGTCCATCAAGGTGGTCGAACCCGGCCAGTACGAACTGAACCTCATGGAGCTGTACGACCGCGAGGAGTACATCATCGCGCTCCAGGAGGACGGCAAGTACACCATCCAGGTGCCCGAGCGCTGGGCCGACAAGTGACCGGCCGCTCCGGTCCACCGACCCGAACCGTTCCTCTCGCAACACGGTACACATCTCGAATCGGACAGCTCCCGGGTCTTCTCGTGAAGCGGCCGCCGTAGGAGGGAGTCTTCTGCTCGTCCGAAATATCGTACACCTGTTGTTTCTCCGTTCGTTTCCGATACAACAACAAGTCATGAGGTGCATCGACCGGTATGGACACCTACGACACCATCGTACTCGGCGTCGGGGGCATGGGGAGTGCGGCAGTCTCCCACCTCGCCGAGCGGGGGGTGGACGTGCTCGGCATCGAGCGGTTCGACGTTCCACACGCGGAGGGGTCCTCCCACGGGGTGACGCGCATCATCCGGCTCCCGCAGTTCGAGGACCCGGCCTATGTCCCCCTCGTGCGCAGTTCGCTCGAACGCTGGAAAGAACTTGAGGAGGGATACGCGAATCAGCTGTTCTACCCCACGGGGACGCTGGACATCGGGCCGCCCGACGGCGAGGTGTTCGCCGGGTCCAAGGAGTCCTGTGACGTCCACGGCATCGATCACACGGTCCTGACCGGGCGTGACCTGACCGAGAGGGTCGGGGGATACGACGTCCCCGACGAGTACCGCGCGGTCTACCAGCCCGACGGCGGCTTCCTCCACTCCGAGCAGTGTATCGTCGCACACACCGAGGCAGCACACGCCGCGGGCGGCCGGGTCCAGGCCCGCGAACGGGTCGTCGACTGGGAGGCCAGCGAGTCGGGCGTCCGGGTGATGACCGACCGGGGGGACTATGCTGCCGACACGCTCGTCACCACGGCCGGCGCCTGGACTGGCCAACTGTTCCCGGCGCTGGCCGACTACCTCGAACCCGAGCGCCAGGTCCTCGGGTGGTTCCAGCCGGCCGACCCCGCGCAGTTCACCCGCGAGAACTTTCCGGTGTTCGTCGCGGACGTCCCCGGGGGTCACTACTACGGCTTCCCGACCTTCGGGGTGCCCGGGTTCAAGATCGGCAAACACCACCACCAGGGCGAGACCGGTCCGCCGATTCAGGTCCGTCGCGAACCCACCCAGGAGGACGAGGCACTCCTCCGCGAGTTCGTCCGCGAGCACGTCCCCTCGGCCGAGGGCCCGACGATGCAACTGGCTTCCTGTATGTACACCAACACCCCGGACAGGGACTTCATCCTCGATGTCCACCCCGACCACGCGAACGTCGTCGTCGGTGCTGGCTTCTCCGGACACGGGTTCAAGTTCGCCGCAGTCGTCGGGGAGATACTGGCCGACCTCACACTCGATGGGACAACCGACCACCCGGACGACCCCTTCAAACTGTCGCGGTTCGAGTAGCGGCAGTGCTAACTTAATTTGTTGAGGTACCTTGACCCCAGCCACCGGCAAGAAAGCCCCCGGCCCCTTTCATTCGACCGAACGCCGTACTGCGGTCGGTTCAGTAATGAACTACAGAATCCGTATCAGTCCCACCCGTCGGGGTGGTCGGTCCCCGTGTGCGAGAACAGACCGTCCGGGTCCCACTCGCGTTTGACGGGGGCCAGCCGGTCGTAGTTCCCGCCGTAGGCTGCCCGGACGCGTTCCCCCGTTTCGTCGGCGGTGAGGAAGTTCATCTCGACGTCGCCGGTCGTGTACGGCCGGAGTGCCCGGTGGAACTCCCGGACCCACGCCTCGTGCTCGTCGTCTCGTGCGGGGTCGGTCCACCGCGCCTCGACGAGGAGGTGGTGGGCCGGGTTGCGGTGGGGATAGGCCGTCGCGTCGGTCGCCGGGTCCGTCTCCGCGCCGACCCACGGCGAGACGAACACTGTCGCGCCCGCCGAAGGAGCGTCCTCGGCGTACTCCTGGACGGTCTCAATGGCTTCCTCCGGGAGCGTCGCGAGGTACTGGCTGTGAAGGTAGGTCCGCATCGAGCCCTCGGTGGCCCCGGCACGCTGGAAGGACTTGTAGGGCCGCCCGCGCAGGCTGTCCATGAGTGGCTCGCCAGCCTCTCGAAGCGGCGCCAGGACCTCCCTACCTTCCTCGGGCGCGCCGGCGTAAAAACAGATGAGCATCGCGGCCCGTTCCTCCCGGACCGACTCCGGATACACCGACGCGTCGGGCAGGACCATACTTCCGAACAGCAGCCGTACCTCCCGGGGTGCGGTCTCGATGAACTCGCGGTACCGGCGTGCGACCGCGGGGAGGTCCTCGCCGGGGTAGACGAGCGTCCCCGCGAAGACCTCGGGGCCGACCCCGTGGAGCTGGAACTCGAAGGAGGTGACGACACCGAAGTTGCCGCCGCCACCGCGGAGTGCCCAGAAGAGGTCGGAGTTCTCGTCCGCGCTCGCACGGACCAGGTCGCCGTCGACGGTGACCATATCGGCAGACAGGAGGTTGTCGCAGGTCAGGCCATACTTGGGGCTGAGCCAGCCCACGCCGCCGCCGAGCGTGAGGCCAGCGACGCCGATGTTCGGGTCCTGTCCGCCCGGAACCGCGAGACCGAACGCCTGCGTCTCGTGGTCGACGTTGCCCCACGTCGCGCCGGCACCGACCCGGGCCGTCCGTGTGTCGGGGTCGACACGAACCCAGTCCATCGGCGAGAGGTCCAGTGTCAGGCCGTCGTCACAGACCGCCGCGCCGGAAACGTGGTGGCCGCCGCCCTTGACCGACAACGGGAGGTCGCTCTCGCGGGCAGCCTCGACGCCGGCGACGACGTCGGCCACACCGGTACACCGGGCGATGGCCGCTGGTTCGCGGTCGACCCGCGCGTTCCAGACCCGGCGGGCGTCGTCGTAGCCGGGATCGCCGGGCCACAGCAGGTCGCCCCGGAGTCGCTGTGCGAGGTTCTCGAGTGCTCCGTCACGGGACTGGTTCGGGTCCGCCGGGGTCATCCGCGCCGGTACTCCCGTCCCAGGACGAGACAGACGACGTTCAGCGCGAGCAGACCCAGGAATAGTGTGGCCTGTCCGTCTGTCAGTCCACCGTACAACAGCGGGAGGTACCCGAGCGGGAGGACTACCGCTGCCCAGAATCCCAGTGGTTCGAGGACCTGTCTCGGGGTCCGGGAGTCCGGAGGCGTGGGGAGGGTGACAGTTGACCGGGACATGGTCGGGTCGACGCACGCCACCCTAAATACTCTCACGCAAGTTCAAACGGCCGTTTGAGCTACTGTGGCTCCGTGCGTCGATTCGGAGGAGCCACGTTAGGCGATCTTGTCGTACTGTTCGGAGAGTTTGTCCGCCGCCTCTTGCATCTGTTCTCGCTCGAACTCTTCCAGACCCCACTCGATTATCTCCTCGACGCCGTCGGCGCCGAGTTTGACCGGGACGCCGAAGGCGACGTCCTCGTGGCCGAACTCCCCGTCCAGTTTCACCGAAGCGGGGAGGACCTCGCCGGTGTCTTCCAGTACGGCCTCGACTATGTGTGCGACCCCGCGGCCCGGCCCCCACTCGGTCGCGCCCTTGCGCTCGATGACGTCCATCGCGGACTTCTGGAGGTCCGCGAGGATCTCCTCCTTCTCGTCGGCCGAAAAGTCGGGATCGGCACCGTCGACGCGGACCTTCGAGAAGACGGGGACCTGCGCGTCGCCGTGTTCGCCGAGGATGGTGGCCTCGACGTTCTCGACGGGGGCGTCGAGGCGTTCGGCGAGGACGTGCCGGAAACGCGCGGAATCGAGACGGCCCCCGAAGCCGATGACCTGCTCGCGGGACCGGTCACCCTGCTCGTAGAGGTGGCGGTTCAGCAGGTCGACCGGGTTCGAGGTGGTGATGGAGACGTACTCGTCGGTGTGCTCGTCCAGGGAGGACTGGATGTCCTCCATGATGGGCGCGTTGTCGTCCGCGAGGTCGATGCGCGTCTGGCCGGGCTGGCGCGGGATGCCCGCCGTGATGACGACCACGTCGGTTGACGTCCTCGGCCTGCCCGACCGTCTCGTCTTCCTTCTCGGGGATGTCGACGAAGACGAGTTCGTCGGCCAGTCCCTCGAGTGCGATGCTGTAGCTTGCTGCCGCACCGACTGTCCCTGCCGCTCCGATGACGCTTACCTTCGTCATGCGTAGAAGACCCCCGCGATAGCCGTTAAACATGTCGGAAGTGGGTTGCCGCCCATCCGTTCTAGGCTAACTTGAGAACGGTCGTGTCTGTGCTATCCTTCTCGGGTAGACGGGAATACCTTACTGGACGATGGACGGACGCTCGTCACCAGCGGTCGAGATTCACTCGTCAGGTCGTCTTACCTAACAAATCCAGTTCTAAACCTTTGCGATTGTTTGGTAAGACACTTTCCTGCCGTAGTGATCAGCTTCCACCCAACCACAGACCCTCAAACCAGGTCTTTGAACTCCGTCACCAGTCCCATGAGTCTGGGTCATCGCCCAGCGCGGCCTCGGCCACGGTACCGCCGCGCGCGGCGTCATCACGGTGACTCCCCTGGAGCGCGATCGTCACGGTCGTCCCATCCTCAACGTCGACAGCAACCTCGCCACCCATCTCGGTCACCAGCCAGTTCACCAGCCACAGCCCGAAACTACTCGCGTGGTCCACTGGGGACTCACTCGCCTCCTTGAGCACTCGTGCCTCCATG
>PXSU01000021.1 GCA_003022745.1 Halobacteriales archaeon SW_9_67_25 | reverse complement strand
GCTCGAAGTTCCCCCGGAGGCCCTCCACCTCGTCGGCCAGATTCTTGGCGTCTGCCGTCGAGTAGCAGACGACTGCGTGTCCGCCTGCCTCGTAGTCGCTGCCCTCGCGGAGCCCGAGCGTGGCCAGCCGCGAGGTCAGGTCCGCCTCCTCGGTCATCTCCACGCTGTCGTCCGCGTTCGTCTCGACGGTGTCCGCGCCCGTCCTGTCCCTGTCCGCGTCACCGGCGCTCCCGGCACCACCGTCGCCCGCTGCCGTGGCGTCCGCGGGGTGGACCTGTCCCGTGTCCGTGTCCGCTCCGCTCTCCCCGTCCGGGGCGTCCGTGGGGACGGGTTCGCCGGCCAGCAACGCGGGCAGGTCCGCGGGCGGGAACCGGCGGCCGACGTAGAAGGAGCCGAAGTCGGCGTACTGGGAGGTCGAGGGGTCGAAGCGCATCTCGTAGAGGAGGTCCTTCATGTCGACGAGGTCCTCGCCCCACAGCGTGACGCCCCACTCCCAGTCGTCGATAGCGATGGCGCCGGTGATCATCTGGGTGACCCGCCCCCCGTAGTCGCGGCCGATCTCGCCGTGGGCGTCCATGTGCTCGGCCCGCTCCTCGAATGGCAGGTCGTACCAGTTCTGGTCGGGGTCGCGGCGCTTGTCCATCGGGTAGAAACAGACGTGGGTCGCCTCCGGGATGGTCGGTTCCAGCCGCGAGCGGATGTACCGGGCCAGTCCCGAGGACTCGTCAAGGTCACCTTCGAAGTACTCGCGAGCCCGCTCGGAGTACCCGGAGGCCTCGGTGACGGAGACGAACGACGTGGTGCGTTCGGTGAAGCGGGCGAAGTCCGTCCCCTCGAAGCGCCGTTCGAGGGCGCCGATGTCGGCCGTCGTCGGGCGCAGATGGAGGACGAGCAAGTCGGCCTTGTGACCGAGCACCGAGTACAGCGCGGAGGCACCCTCGTCGGCGTCCTCGACGGCGAGTGTCGACTGGAGGTGGTCGGTTGCCTCCTCGACGGCGCGGTCGCGGGCACGCTCGGAGGCCTCGCGCCAGGCGTCCCAGTCGACGCGCCGGAAGTCGTGGAGCGCGTACCATCCTTCCTCGGTCGGCGGCGGGTCGCGGCGGTCCGGCATGGCCGGCGGTTGGCACGGGACGGTAAGGAGCCTTGCCATTCGGTCCGCTCCCGCGTTCCCTCGCGGGTGCCTCCGCGTCAGGAGAGCAGCCGGGGTCCGAACAGCATCAGCGCCAGCGCGACGACCATCGTGAGCGTGACGACAGTCGTCACCACGGTGGTCAGGCGACGGGGGGCCGAGACGGGCAGCCGCGAGACGACGGCCTCGGTACTCGTCCGGAGGATGTGTCCGCCGTCGAGCGGGAACGCGGGGATGCAGTTGAAGATGGCGAGGTTGAAGTTGATCCACCCGGTCCAGAAGAGGACGTTCGCGAGCGTGAACAGGCCGCCACCCAGCACGCCCAGCGGTCCACTGACGGTGTAGAAGTTCGCGACGTCGGCGGTGAAGCCGGCGAAATTGTACCCGAAGTCGGGGACCATCACGCTGAGGAACGGCATCACGAGCACGGCGAAGACGTTGGCGAACACCGACCCGAACAGCGGCCCCTGGAAGTCGCCGCTCCCGCCGCCGAGCATCGCGATGAACACCTCGGCCGGGTAGGGGTCGACGCCGAAGTCGTCGACCGTGACGCCGCTGTAGCCCTCGCGGACCTGGACCCCGAGCACGGCCCCGCTGCCGGAGTCGCCGAGTTCGACGTCGACCGTGTGGCGCCGGCCGTCGGCAAACAGTTCGACGGCGACTGTTTCGCCGGGTTCGTGCCCGTCGAGAACGCTCCCCAGGGCGGAGGTGTTGACCACGCGCTCGCCGTCGACGCGGGTGACGACGAACCCGCCGTCGGTCGCCAACCCCTCGCGTTCCAGGGCCGCAGCCATCCCGCCGTCGTCGTCGACGCTGGCGACGAAGGCTCCGACCGGGAGTGTCGCTGTCCCCTCGTCGGTTTCGATCCGGGCGACGGTGCGTCCCGCGAGTGCCCGGCGGAACTCGCGTTCGGTCACGACCGCGGTCCCGTTGACTGACTCGACGCGGGGTGGCTGCTCGCCGGTGAAGGAAACGCCTTCGAGGCTACCGGGAACGACACCCGTGATCGTCACCGCTCGCTCGACAGTGACCGTCTCGCCGTCGTCGAGTTCGACGCTGACGGTCCCCCCGGCGCCGGCGAGCGCCCCCTCGAACCCGGCGGGGTCCGCGACCGTGCTCCCGTTGACGGCGACGATGCGGTCGCCGTATCCGAGCCCTGCTTCGGCGGCGGCGGACCCCGAGAGGGTGTCCCCGACCGGCATTCCCGGCGCGACGCCGATGGAGGCGACGACCGGGCCAAAGAGGAGCGCCAGCGTGATCGCGGTGAGCGCGAAGTTGTTGGTGACGCCGGCCGCGAACATCCGGGTCTGGGCGCCACGGGAGGTCTCGTTGCGGCTCTCCTCGTCGGGTTCGACGAACGCCCCGATGGGGATGGCGGTGAACAGCGCGAGCCCCATCGAATCGATCTCGATGTCCTCGACGCGACAGAGCAGGCCGTGTCCCCCCTCGTGGACGATCATCCCGGCCACGAGCCCCAGGACGATCTCCCCCGCAACGGTCAGCGGGAGGAACTCGTTGACCCCGGGGATGACCAGCGCGTTCTGGGGGTTCTGGACCGGCGTGCCCGCGGGCTGGTTGGCGACGCTGACTGCCGCCATCAGGAGAAAGAACAACATTCCGACCATGACGACGAGGGCGACGCCGACGCCGACGTTGGCCCAGGCTCGCCAGAAGCGCTGGCGCTGTGCGAGGCGGTCGAGAAAGTCCCGGCCCCGCTTTGTGTGGAGGGTCGTGATGGGTCCCGAGACGCGGATGGCATCGGGCAGGAGTCCCCGCGCCTGGAGGGCCACCGCACCGACCGTGTAGACGAGGATTCCGGCCAGCACCCACGTCAGCGTGCTTGCCATTGTCCGACGGTTGGGACAGACGCCAAAGAGGGTTTGGTTCCCCGACTACGGTTCGTCGCGGTCGGCTCTCTCACCGTTCGCGGCGCAGCCGGTCGACGACGAACTCCCGGTCGAGTTCAGCGAGGAACGGCCCCAGCTTCGGCCCCTCCACGTCGTCGAAGAAGAGCCGGTAGCCGGCTGCGAAGAAGTCGCCGGTCGGGATGTCGTGTCGCTTCGCAGTCTCGTAGATCTCGCCCTGGATGGCCTCGCCGTCGTGGCCCGCCGCGACGAAGTCGGCGAGTTCATCCAGCGCCCGCTCGGTGCGCTCCTCGAAATCCACCCCGGGCAGTTCCTCGCGCTTGAGTTCGTAGTCGAAGGCGTTGCCGGTCCGGCGGGCCCACTCGCGGGCGCGCTCGACGCGGGCCAGCACTGCCTCGATTGCCCACTCGGGGGCGTCGTCGGGAATGTGACCCTCCCGGCGTGCAATCTCCTCGCGCAACTCGGGGTCGTCGGTCATCCCCAGGACGGCAGCGAAGGTGTACGGGATGCGCACCCGGTCGGGGTCGATGTCCTCGACGAGCATCGGGTAGACACGCTCGGCGAACTCGCGTTCGCGCTCCTCGGCCCCGACCTCCCCGAAGTAGACCCGTTCGAGGCGGTCGAACTCGTCGACGAGTCGGTCGACTGACGCGACGCTGAAACCCCGCTGTTTGAGCGGTTCCTTCGCGAAGAAGTACCGGAACACCTCCGGTTCGAGGATGTCGAGCACTTCGTCGACAGTGACGACGTTGCCGGCCGAGGAGGAGAGTGCGTCGCCGTCCAGGGTGAGCCACTCGTAGACCATCCCGACCGGGGGCTGCTCCTCGAGGACGCGCTCGGCGATGGCGACGCCGCTGGGCCAGGACCCCTCGGCGTGGTCCTTGCCGAAGGGCTCGAAGTCGACGTCCAGAACCACCCACTGGGCAGGCCACTCGAAGCGCCAGGGGAGTTTCCCCTCCCGGAGCGTCGCCGTGCCCTCGTGGCCACACCCCTCGATGGTGCCGTCGCCGGCCTCGCGGTCCGCACAGACGTACGAGACCGTCCCCGCCTCGAGGTCGATGCCCGTGACGCCCTCGGTGAGGATCCCACACTGCTCACACTGCGGGACGAAGGGGACGTACTCGGCGCCGACCGTCTCCTGGAACTCCCCGAGCACCTCGCGGGCCAGGTCGATCCGCTCCAGGAGGCGGTGGGTGACCGCCTCGAACTCCCCGTCCATGTAGAGGTCGGTGTTCGAGACGAACTCGACCGGCACGCCGAGGGGCTCGGCCTGGCGGGCCAACAGCTCAGTGAAGTGCTCGCCGTAGGAGTCACAGCACCCGAAGGGGTCGGGGATGTCCGTGTACGGTACCCCAAGGTTGCGCCCGAGTGCCGCCGCGTCCACGTCACCGAGGCCGACGATATTTCCATCGAGGTCCGCGAGCGTCCGGGGGACCGCCCTGAGGGCGTCCCTGTCGTCGGCAGTAAACACCTGCCGGACCTCATGACGATGGGTTCGTCGGGTTCCCGAGCGAGGACGGCGTCGGCAGCGGCGTCCGCCCAGAAGGCCCGGTCGGTACTCGACGCGACCTCGTAGGGGTCGAGCGTCATTCGTCGGGAACCACGTCCGTCCCGTCGTGGTCGCCCCCGACGGCGCAGGGGACGGCTTCGGGGTCGGTACCGTCGATGACAACTGCGCGCACGCCGGCGCGCTGGAGGAGTTTCGCCGCCAGCAGGTCCACCGGGACGTTGATGCCGGCCTCGAGGTCCCGCTCGCCGACCAGCGCGACGAGTTCGTCGACAGTGAGCTGCTCGTAGGCGGTCGCGTCGGGGTCCTCGGCGGGGTCGGCGTCGTAGACGCCAGCGACGCTGGTCGCGTACACGAGCAGGTCGGCCTCGACGTACTCCGCGAGCGCGGTCGCGACAGCGTCGGTCGTGTGGCCGGCCTCGGTCCCGCCCATCACCGGAATCTCGCCGCGGCGCATCGCCCCGAGAGCGTCCTCGTAGGTCTCGGGCGGTGTCGGCGCCGCGCTGTCGGCCAGCGCCGCGACGAGCAGGCGGGCGTTCAGGCGCGTAGCGGCGATTCCCAGCTGGTCGAGTTCGATCTCGTTCGCGCCGAGTTCGCGCCCTGTCCCGATGTACTCCCGGGCGGTTCGGCCGCCGCCGACAACCACACCCAGCTCGTTCCCGGCCTCGTCCACCGACTCCAGGGCCCTCGCGTACGCTGCGACGCGCTCGGCCGACAGGTCCGGCGCGAGCACGCTCCCGCCGATAGAGACGACTACTTTCATTGCCCCGGCGTAACCCCGATGCGCTCTTAAGGATTGTCAAGCGCGACGACGCCCGGCGCGTGGCTGTGGGGAGCGCCCGCACGACGCGCGTCAGACGACTGCGGGGGGTCGGCACTGCAATCGGTCTTTTCTTCGAGCCCCACCGGCGTATTTTTTTATCGTACTTTGATATAACTAATATCTGATTAACTGTCGGTCGAGACCATCTCAAAATAGTCTATAAAATGTCTAAGGACCTGAGAACAATCTATAAAACGTTCGTTTTACGGGAAATAGTGTAAAACCGACCGAACCGACCCAAAGGTTCCTTCCTTTATATACTCCTCCGGGGAATACGGGGGAGTGAGGCAGCACAATGAGCACAACCACACAGCCCTCCGGTGACGAGCGTTCCAAGGAAGAGCGACTCCGAGCCTACTTGACACAGAAGGCCGCCGACGGCGAGATGTAC
>PXSU01000020.1 GCA_003022745.1 Halobacteriales archaeon SW_9_67_25 | reverse complement strand
TGTGCCGGTAGGACGCGGAGGCAGTTATAGATGCGGACGCGAGAGTCGGCCGGCCGAAAAGAGTGGGTTTTTACGCGCCAGCGGACTTCACACGGACAATGGCAGAATTCACCGTCGCCGTCTCCGATCCGGAGGACGGCACGACCTACCAGATAGATGTCTCGGACCAGAACGCGAACCGTTTTATCGGCCGCGAGATCGGCGAGGAGGTCGACGGGGGCGCCGTCGGTCTGGACGGCTACACCCTCGAGATCGCCGGCGGATCCGACGACGCCGGCCGGCCGATGCGCGAGGACGTTCGCGGCGCAGACCTCCAGAGCGTTCTGCTGGAGGGTGGAACGGGCTTCAACCCGAACCGCGACGGCGAGCGCGAGCGCGTGACCGTCCGCGGGCGCGAAGTCGGCAACGCCACCCGGCAGATCAACGCCGTAGTGACCGGGCGCGGCGACGCCCCCGTCGCGGACCTGCTGGAGTGACCGAGCGCGTTCCCTCCGACCACGACGCCGTCACGACCCACCGGGCACACGTCGAGTGCGTCGGCCGGACGTCCCGGCCCCGGGTTCCCCTCCCCGAGGCGCTGGCGGTCGCCGCCAGCGACGTCGTTCGGGTGTCACTGGCTGGAGACAAATACCACGCACAGGTCCGGGAGTCGCTGGACGGCGACGTCGACCTGCGGGGCGCGTTCGCGAACCCGCGGCTGGCACGGACTGACGGGGAGGGCGAGAACCACCTCCGCCGGTGGCTCGATGACGTCGGTATCGGCGCCGGCGGCCCGCTGCTGGTCGACGCCGTGACGCCCGGCTTCATGTACGGGCTGCGCCCGCCCGGCCAGCGGGTGGTCTACACCGCGAGAGACCCCCCGTCGTCGTCGCTGTCCGACATCGCGCGCGACCTCGACGGATAGGGTGGCGTCGTCCCGATTCTTCCGTTTGATACTGGCGCGAAACGCTCAATAGTCGGCCGGGTGGTCGTCAGCAACCACCTCGAGGACGTCAACGAGTGAGTGCGCGCTGGAGGTTCGTGGCGACGCGTTCCCGGAGGCGGTCGGCGTCGGCCGCGACAGCGTCGCCCCCGCCGAGTCCGCCCCCGCCGGCAGTATCGACGGTCACGGAACCGAGCCGGCGGCGGTGCTGGAAGAGCGTCTGGCTGGAAAAGACCGTCTGGACGCGGTCCGCGGGGACGACCATGGTCCGGCGCCGCCAGAACCCGGTGCGCGTGATGACGTAGTCGTCGTTGACGTGGTAGCCCCTGTGGACCCACGCGAGGTGTGCGGCGACCGGCACCGCGAGCAGTCCCGCAAGCGGGAGGTACCACAGCGAGAGGGCATGGGTGACCGCCTGGAGGCCGCGAAGCAGTGCCGTGAGCGCCACCACCACGAGGGCGTACCGGACCGCATAGCGCGTCCGGGCGCGTTTCGGCGGGCGCTGGAGGGACATCTCGCCGAATGGTTCCACTTCGCGGGCCAGCGCCAGCGCCCGGTCCCGGTCGGCGATGGGGACCGCCGACTCGACCGTCTCGCCGTCGCCGGCGGCGCTGCCGGCGGTCTGGATGACCAGCGACCCGTACCCGAGCGCCCGCGCGAGGACGTTCTCCCGGAGGGTCACCGCCTGGACTTTCGAGAGGGGGATGGTCCCCGTGTACCGCTGGAGGAGACCGCGCGCGTACCGGAGGTCCTCGCCCTGGCGCCGGAGCGTAAAGCCGTAGTACCGGAGCACCTGCAGGAGGCCGCTGAGCACCCAGAACCCGACGATGGCAGCCAGGGCGACCGCCGGACCGAGCAAGGAGACGAGGTCGTACTGCGGGGCGAGCCCACGGGCCAGCTGGGGCGCGAACACCGAGATTCCGACGGTCAGGACGCCCACCAGTCGCAGGTCCGCCGAGACCACACCCAGCACGAGGTGTTCGCGCTCCGAGAGAGTGAAGAGGTGCTCGCCGGTCGCGGCGTCGTCCTCGCCCGCCTCCTCGGCCGCGTGGGTGCGCTTGCGCCGGCTGATCTCGTCCTGGAGCCGGTCGGCCTCGGTCCGCTCGACGTACCGGAGGTGGGCCTCGCTGCCGCTCCCGCCGGCGGTTTCGAGACGGACCGCCGCGATACCCAGTGCCCGCTGGACGGCGTTCTGTGCGATGTCGACGTTCTGGACGCGCTCGTACGGTATCTCGCGCTCGCGCCGCGAGAGGACGCCCGAGTGGATGTCGAACGTCTCCCCGGTCAGTTCGTACTCGTAACGGCGGTATCGCGCGAGTTCCCACACGAAGGCGAGGAGGAAGACCACCACCACGAACCCGGCCACGAGCGCGACGGCGACGGCGTCCGGGCCGGCCGAGGCCGAGGTGACGGCGCCGAACAGCGCCAGTCCCCCCAGCCGGAGGCCGTTCTCGGCGACGCGGTAGGGGACCGACCGGCGGTCGAGTTTCACAGCGCGTCACCGCCCTCCGACTCGATGGCGAGTTCCTTCAGCCGGCGCTGGAGGTCCCCCGCCTCGTCGGGCGTGAGGCCGGGAATCGAGACGTCCGCACCCCGGGAGCCGGCGGTGTAGACCACGAGCGTCGACAGCCCCAGCGCCCGTTCGAGGGGACTCCGCCTCGTGTCGACGTGCTGGATGCGGACGTGGGGTGCGACTGTCGTG
The DNA here is from genome assembly GCA_003022745.1 of Halobacteriales archaeon SW_9_67_25. GTDB lineage: Archaea > Halobacteriota > Halobacteria > Halobacteriales > Haloarculaceae > SW-9-67-25. The sequence continues at coordinate 8,497 of PXSU01000020.1, read as the reverse complement.
ACCTGCGTGAACACCCCCCGTTCGAGGTACAGTGCGTCTTCGCGGAGGCGGTACGACCAGGCCCGGTACCGCAGGTGGACCCAGACCAGCCCGAGCAGGCCCAGGGCGACCGCCCCAGCCGGCACTGCTCGCGGGTCGAGGGGGATGCCTAGCCCGGAGACGACGACCCGTGCAATCCCCGCCAAGATAGCCAGCCCAACGAGCAACCGCACCGCCCAGTTGACCTGCACGCGCGCCGATACCTCCCGCACGCCGGTCGTGTACGCTTCGACGGCTTCTGCGTCCGGGACCGCGTCGGTCGCGTCCGTGTCGCGGTCCGCGTCCGTCCCGACGCCGTCAGCCCCGGACCCGGGACGAGTGCCGGCGGCCTCGTCGACGTCCGCACCGACATCCTCTTCGTCCCTGCCGGGACCGGCCTCGGGGTCGGCGCCGGGCGACGAGGTCCCGTCGTCAGCCATGCCTCTACTGACGGTGTGGCCGCCGAAGAAAGCTCTGGTCTTTTTGGCCTCGACGCAGTACCGTTGGACATGGAGTTCGACGTCGTACAGGGCGACATCGCCGCACAGTCCGCGGACGTACTCGTCAACGCCGCCGGGACGAGCCTCCAGATGGGCTCGGGCGTCGCGGGGGCGCTCCGGCGCGGTGCCGGCCGGGCGATCAACGAGGAGGCCGTCTCGAAGGGGCCGGTCGAGCTGGGTGGGGTCGCGGTCACGGACGCCTACGACCTACTCGTGCCCGCTGACACGGACGGGTTCGTAGGGCTCTTCGAGCCACTCGACATCGCTCCCGGACAGCGAGATGTCGAGCGCGGCGACGGCCTCTTCTAAGTGTTCGACGCTCGTGGTGCCGACGATTGGCGCGTCGACGACCTCCTTATCGAGGAGCCACGCGAGCGCAATCTGGGCCATGGTGGCGTCCTCCTCGTCGGCCAGTTCCTCGACGCGCTCGTTGATCTGGCAGCCGTTACCCTCGAAGTACGGATGCCGGCGCGCGTGGTCGTCGGTCTGGCCGCGGACGGTGGCGTCGAAGGCCTCGTGGGGCCGGGTGAGATAGCCCCGCGCCAGCGGGCTCCAGGGGATGACGGCGACGTCCGCCTCCCGGCAGAGGGGGAGCATCTCGCGTTCCTCCTCGCGATAGAGGAGGTTGTAGTGGTTCTGCATGGTGAGAAAGCGGTCGAGGCCGAGGCGGTCGCTGGTCTGCAGTGCCCGGGCGAACTGGCGGGCCCACATGGAACTGGCGCCGACGTGGCGGACCTGACCGCGCCGGATCGTGTCGTCCAGCGCCCGGAGGGTCTCCTCGATGGGGGTGTCGTCATCCCAGCGGTGGGTCTGATAGAGGTCGACCGTCTCCATCCCCAGGCGGTCGAGGCTGGCCGCGAGTTGCTGTTCGATTGCCTTCCGGGAGAGGCCACCCGAGTTGGGGTCGTCGTCGTCCATCTGGAAGTACACCTTCGTCGCGACGACCGACTCCTCGCGCCGACCGTCGAGGGCGGTCCCGAGGACGCGCGAAGTTGAGCCCGAGGTCGATGGCCCGCTCGATGATGGGCAGGCTCTCGGATTCGTCGAGCACCCAGTCGCGCCACTCGGGGGTGCCGAAGCTCATACATCCCAGACAGATGCGGCTGACCTCCATGCCGGTCCGGCCCAGCGTCGTATACTCCATGGCACCCCACTCGACGGGACGGGAGGAAAAGGTTGGGTCGGTTCGGGGTTGGTCTGTCAGTCCCGAGCGCACCTTTCAAAACAGTGGGTGTCGAAGGAAGTCGCATGTCGGCCTCAGAACTCGCAGCGGCGGTGCGGGAGGCACTCGCGGTCGACGCCGAGTCGTTCCGGTCGGCAGCAATGGCCGAGGCCGAGGAGCTCAAGCGGGAGGTCAGGGAGGGGACCTTCGACAACACGCAGGCACTGGTCGGCCTGGAGCTGGAACTGTACAGCGTCGACTCGCGGACTGGTGGCCTCCGGCGGACCTCGCGGCAACTGCTGGAGCTCATCGGGTTCGAGAAGGAACTGGGACTGCACAACGCCGAGATGCAGACCAGCCCCGACCCGCTGACACGATACGGGCTGGTCGCCCAGGAGAAAGAGATCCAGGCCCACTTCGTGCCCGCCCAGGAGAAGACCGGCGTCGAGAACATCCAGCTCGTCACCGACGGGATCTGGACCGTCCCGCCGCGGGCGGAGACCGCCTCCGAGTACCTCACCGACTACATCGAGCAGGACGGTATCAAGATCGCGACCAACATGAGCGACACCGTCCGGTACCACGCGATGGCCAACACCGACTACCCGTCCCGGTTCGCGCTGGACGCCCCCCACGTCACGCTGTCGGCCGAGACGGTGATGCCCGAGAGCCTCATCACGTCCATCCAGCCCCACTACCAGGTCCCCCACGCCCCCGACCTCCCCGAGTACTTCCGGTACGCGCTCCGGATCGCGGCGCCACTTTTGGCGCTGGGGGTGAACTCCCCCTTCTTCCCGCCGGACCTCTACGACGACGACCCGGACGGGGAAATCGTCGAGGACGCCCACATGGAGAACCGCATCGGCGTCTTCGAGTCGGTGCTGAACCCGCCCGACGACCACGCGGAGCCGCCGAAGGTGTGTTTCCCGCCCGACTTCGAGACCGTCGAGGCGGCTATCGACGACATCGCCGCCGACACCTGTATCGTCCCGATGGACGTGACCGAATCGGACCGCTTCGACGACGCGCTCGCGCACTTCCGGCACAAGCACGGCAGCTACTGGCGGTGGATCCGGCCGGTCTTCGACGGCGCGACCCGTTCGGAGGCCAACGCCCGCATCGAGTTCCGTCCCGTCCCCGCCCAGCCGACAATCCGGGACTGTGTGGCCTTCGCGGCGGTCTTTGCCGGCCTCATGGAGAGCCTCCCGCGGTTCGAACACCCGGTGCGCGGACTGGACTGGGAGACCGCACGGGAGAACTTCTACGCCGCCGCCCGAGACGGCCTCCGGGCCGACATCACGTGGCTCACCACCGACGGCGCGGAGACGACCGACATCGACGCCATCTACAGCGAACTGTTCGAGTACGCCCGCGACGGCCTGGAGGGGCGTGGCCTCTCGGCCGAGGAGGCCCACGAGTACATCCGCCCGCTCAGGGAACGGCTCGACCGCCGGACGACGCCGGCCCGCTGGAAACACGAGCGCGTCCGGACTGCCGTCGAGGCCGGCGTCCCCCTCGCCGAGGCCATCTGGGGGATGCAGGCCGAGTACGTCGACCACCAGGACGGCACGCTCATCGAGGACTCTTTCTGTGATTGGCTGTGACAGTCGAACCGAAATGGCCGACACTGCGGACGGCTTCAACATTTTTGTCGATGGAAATGTAGGCTAGCGCCACGGGTGGAGCCGGACTACCAACAAGTCGTGGACGTGCTGGAGGAGGCCGGCGAGCCGTTGAGCCGTGCCGAACTCGCTACCCGGCTGGAGCAAGACTCCGAGGAAATATCGAGCGCACTCGACTATCTCCGCGGCCAGCAGGTCGTCTACCGGATTCCCGACCAGGGCACGTACCGCCTGACCTACTGGCCCGACGAACAGGAGTGTGCGCTCTGTGGCGAGACGGTGTCGACCCACCAGGCGGTCGAACTCACACTCGACAGCCCGGAGCAGGGAACGGACGAGTCGATGCACGGGTCGTTACACCGCCAGTGTGCAACCCGGCTCATCGACGAACTCACGCTGGAAGAACTGTGAGCCAGTGCCGGAACGACCGGGGGACGTGACCCGACCGAACCCGGAAGACAGCGGTCACTCTCGGGGGACTGTGCCGCCCGGGCCCGGGAGTCACTCTTCGCCCGTGGTCGAGCCCCGCGATGGGGGCGCCGACATCGAGCGCGAACGCCAGTTCCGAGAGCGTCCCGGTACTGCCGTCGACCGCGACGACGCTATCGCCGTTTTTCACCACGAGCGCGTTGCGGGCGTAGCCGATGCCGGTCGCGACCGGCGTATCGACGTACGCGTTTGCTGTCGAGCGGTCCGCACTGGGGAGGATGCCGATGGTGTGGCCGCCGGTCTCGCGGGCACCGCGACAGACCGCCTCCATGACACCCGTCAGGCCGCCACAGACGACCTCGTGGCCGCGCTCGCCGAGCAGCCGTCCCAGGTCCCTGGCGGTGGCGTACTGTTCGTCGGTGACCGTGCTCCCGCCGATGACGCTGACGCGCATACCCGCTCTGAGGGGGGCGGCTGTCTAAAAGGAGGGGGAGAGCGGTACGCGACCCCGACGGGAAGAGGAAGACGTTACGCGACCTGGTCGAGCCAGCCTTCGACGCGCGACTCGGGGGCCTGTGCGATGTCGGCCAGTGCTGTGGCGTCGTGCCCGGCGAGGTCCTCGACAGTTTCGACGCCGGCCTCGCGGAGCCGTTCGGCGTAGGTCGGGCCGATACCGTCGACGGTCTCGACGTCGGCGGCTGCCTCGACTGCCTCGACGGCGGCCTCCTGGATGTCCGCAACCTCCGCGTCCGCGTTGCCTGCGGAGGTTTCGGTAGTCTCGACATCCTCGGCAGTTCCGTCGTCCTCGGCAGTCCCGTCGTCCCCGGACTGCTCGTGGAACCACTCGGCGACCTGTGGCCAGAGGTCCTCGTGGGAGGAGGAGGAGACAGACAGGCCGATGTGGCCCGTCGGGTACTCGAGGGTGGTCACGTCGTCGCTCCCGACGACGTCGTTGAACGGCCGCGAGGCCTCCGGCGGAATGAGGTGGTCGTACTCCCCGAGGATCTGGAGGACAGGCATGTCGATCTCTCCGACGTCGACCTGCTTGCCGTCGATCTCGAGTTCGTTGTTGTAGAGTTCGTTGTCCTGGTAGATCTTCGTGAGGAACTCGACGTAGGTGTCGCCAGCGAGGTCGATCCCCTCGTCGAGCCACTTCTCCATCCGCGCGAAGTTTCCGACAAAGCCGTCACTCTCCATGTTCTCGTAGAAGGTGACGTACTTGCTGACGTTGTTCTGGACGGGGTCCATCAACGCGAAGCCGTCGTCGAGCAACTCCGCCGGGACGTTCCCGAAGGCGTCGGTGACGTCCGCGGGGTCGTAGTACTCGTCGCTGCCCCAGCGTTCGAGGATACCGCCGGTCCCGGCAAAGCAGAGCCCGGCGGCCATCAGGCCGAGTGCATCGACCTTCTCGGGGTGCAGCGCGGCGTAGATGGAACTCATCGTGCCGCCCATGCAGTACCCGAGGACGTTGATAGCGTCTTGGCCGGACCGCTCGCGGACGACGTCGACGCAGTTGTCCATGTACCGGTCGACGTAGTCGTACAGCGTCAGGTGCTGGTCGAGCCGCGAGGGCTCGTTCCAGTCGACGAGGTAGACGTCGTGGCCGGCATCGAGCAGGCGCTCGACGACGCTGCGTCCGGGCTGCAAATCGAGCACGAAGGGCTTGTTGATCAGCGCGTAGACGATGAGGATGGGAACCTCGTTTTGCTCCTCGGTCAGGGATTCGTACTGGAGCAGTTCCAGCTTGTTCTCCTCGTAGACCACTTCCGAGGGGGTCTGTCCCACATCGATGGTCTCCATCTCGACGAGGCGCTCGGGCAGCAGTTGCCCCTTCCGGGTGGCGTCGGCGAGTTCCTCGACGGCCCGGGAGTGGGCGTCCAGCGCCGCCGTCAGTGGGTGGACGGACATGGTCACTCCTCGAGTGCGTCGAGGACGCGGTCGAGTTTGTTCTCGACCTCGTGCTGGCGCCGCTCCAGTTCGACCAGGCGTTCGCCGACCTCGACGACATCCTCGCGGGTGGCCATCCCCATCTCGGCGATGGCGTCCTGGGCGGCGTCGTCGAACTCCCCGCGCAGTTCCATCATCGCCTCGACGAACTGCCCGTTCGCAGCCGCGAATGCCTCGGTGGACATGACCTCTTTGAATGCCTGGTTGGCCGAGTCCAGCCAGACGTCACGGAACTCCGCGGGGTCGACATCCTCGCCCTGGGCGGCGTCGGCAGCCCCTTCGAACATCTCCTCGGCGGCATCCATCCACACCTCGTAGGCGCGGGTGTACCCCTCGATACCGTCCGCGAGGGTATCCTCCTCGGGGACGGAGTCGTCGACGGCGTCGGTCCAGGCCTCGACGAAGGCGGCCTGTGCCTCCACGTTGTGCTCGACCGACTCCGCGACCGCCTCGTTCATCTGCTCGACCATCTCGTTCCAGTCGTCCTGAATGTTGTTGCTCATGGTGTCTCCGTTGGCACTCGATAAAATAAAGCGTTGCCGCGGCGGTCTACGCCTCGACGGCTTCGGCGGCCTGCTGCTGGACCTCGCGGACCTGGCTCTGGATGTCCTCGACTTGCTCCTCGAGGGTCTCGACCTGCTCGGCGAACTGTTCGGCGCCCTCGACCGACTGGGCTTCGAGGTCCTCGTGGGCCTCGAGCAACATCTCGACCTGCTCCTCGAGAGCCGCGAGGGAGTCCGAGACGAGGTCGTCGTAGGCGGCGACGCCGTCCTCGAACTCGCCGGCGACGGCCTCGAAGGCCTCGGCGTGGTTCTCGAGCAGGAAGTCGTACTGCTCGTCGACGGCCTCGCGCATCTCGGCGACGGCGGCGTCCGCGCCGGGGACGTTGGCCTCCATGGCGTCCAGCGCGCTGTGGACGGCCTCCTGCTGGAGTTCGACGGCGCGCTGCTGGGCCGACTCCTGGGTCTCAAAGCTGTCGACCATCGCCTGGCCGAGGTTCTGCTGGAACTCCACGGTCCGGTGGAGGGCCTGCTGGCTCTGTTCGATCGACGTGCGCTGCAGTTCGAAAGTCGTGGTGATGGGGTTCGTGTAATCCATTGTCAGTCACTCCTGTTTCGCTTGACCGGGAGAACGACGGTCTGAACGATATCTCCTTCCTCGATGTCGAGCGCCTCGCGCTCCGCGTCGGGAATGCTGATGCGGCCACCGCTCTGGACGCGCGTCTTGAACGTCGCCACGTTCGTCATCGCACCGAGCTGGTTCATGTCGGGCGTGGCTCCGAACCCGCCGACCATCTGCTCGAACAGTTCCTGCTGGGTCTGGACTGCCTGCTCGCTCGTCTCCTGAAACATCTCGAACATCGCGGGCGGCCACATCGGTCTGTCGTTCTCGTCGGCCATCGGTCACCTGTACCTACACCCCCGGAGTACAAAAGAATTCCGTTTTATACCATATGATACCATTCGTTACCATAATATGTCGTGAGTTCCGATAGACGGTCATGCAGAGCGCACACACGGGGTCCGTCTCGAGCAAGGGTGCGGCCAGCCACACTGCCCCGGAAACCGGGGCCAGCGTACGGATCAGCCGCTCCCCACGCCGGGAGGGACAGTTTAATAACCCACACGTTTTAATAGGGGGTGAGGCAAATGTTGTGGGCGATGAGCTCTGAACCGGAGCGCAGTGCACTGCTGGAGACGTGGACGGAGACGTCCTCGTACATGTTCGACAGCGTCGTCGCGGCCAACAGAGCGGCGTTCGCGGCGTTCGGTGTCGATGCCGACGGCGCGGACACCGTCGAGCGCGTCAGTCCAGCGGCGGACCTGCCCGAGTGGCACACGGACCTGACCGCCGAGACGCCAGGTGAGCTCGGAGTCGGAGACAGTTTCGAGTTCACGAAGACCATCACCGACCGGGACGTCCGGCGCTTCGCCGCCGCCAGCGGCGACACCAACCCGCTCCATCTGGACGACGAGTTCGCCGAGCGGACCCGCTTTCGCGGCCGCATCGCCCACGGGACGCTGGTGGGCGGACTCATCAGCGCCGCACTCGCACGCGTCCCCGGACTCGTCATCTACCTCTCCCAGGACCTCGAGTTCCACAACCCCGTCCGCGTCGACGACCGGATCACCGCCGAGTGCGAGATCGTCGAGGACCTCGGCAACAGCCAGTACCGACTGAGCACCCGCGTCGTCGACGGCGACGAAATCGCCATCGACGGCGAGGCCGTCATCATGGTCGACGACATCCCCGACGAAGACTGATACGGATGCTGTAGTTATTTTCCAGGTCGGCCGCAGGACAGCGTGCGGTCGATCCAGTAATGAACTACAGCAATCCGTATGACTCCCGCCGTCCGCGCTTCCCGTTCCGTTTCGTCCCGCCACTATACCTTCGTAGGAATTACTTGCCGTCACCGGCCGTCGCGCGATTCTCTCTTTCGTAGGCACCATCCTCTTCGAGGCGCGACCGCTCGCGGACGACCGACGGCGTCCGGCACCGGCCGGGTTCGCCGACGGCCTGGGGGACGGTGCAGTTGTTACAGCTCGCACAGAGCGCGTCGCCGCCGTCGAGGAGGCGCACACCGAGGCGCGGTTCGGCGTAGAATGGACGGCCCATCCCGACGGCGTCACAGGCCTGCTCGCCTCCTTCGCCGAGCAGGCGGTCACAGTGCTCGCGCTCGCGGAGGCCGCCCTCACAGAGGACAGGCACGTCGACGCGCTCGCGTACCCGCCGGCAGAGACCGGCATTCCAGCCCGGGTCGCGCGGGTACCACACGGATTCGAGGCGGTTCAGCGCCCGGACGGCCCGCGCCCGCC
>PXSU01000019.1 GCA_003022745.1 Halobacteriales archaeon SW_9_67_25 | reverse complement strand
GCTCGCTCACTATCGCTCGCTCAGTGCTTACTTCGTCGGAGTTCGCCGAGAGCGCGGCCCCCTTCAGTCCCGCCCCCGTAGCTTGACCGGCCAGCCGACACGGGTGGGATTGAAAGGGGCCGGCCGGTCGATCCCTCCCGGGCGCAGTAAGCACGCGACCGCAGGGAGCGCGCGCAGCAAGCCCCGGAGGGTCGAGCGGCCGGGGGCTTTCTGGCCGGATGCGGTATTCGTGACTCCAACAGACACAACTCCGGAGCCTGACAGAGCTCGTGGGCATCCCCTCGGTCACGGGGGAGGAACGGGCGTGTGCCGAACAGCTGGTCACGTTCTTCGAGGAGCGGGGCCGGGAGGCCTGGATCGACGAGATGGGCAACGTCCGCGTGCCGGCCGACGACGGCGTCCTGCTGACCTCGCACATCGACACAGTGCCGGGGGATATTCCCGTCAAGGTCGAATCCCGGCCCGCCGCGGACGTCGGCTGGGGCGGCAGCGACGAGCCCGACGCCGATGATCTGGAGGTCCTGTGGGGTCGGGGGAGCGTCGACGCGAAGGGCTGTCTGGCGTCGATGGCCGTCGTCGCCGTCCGGACGGGCGCGTCCTTCCTGGGCGTCGTCGGCGAGGAGGTCGACTCCCGGGGGAGCCGCCACGCCATCGAGACCCGCGAGAGCGAGCCCGACGCGGTCATCAACGGCGAGCCCTCGGGCTGGGACGGCATCACGCTGGGCTACCGGGGTCTGCTGGCCGGCCGGTACGTCGCCACGAGCGAGTCGGGTCACTCCTCGCGCCCGGAGAACAACGCCATCCAGGACGCCATCGCGTGGTGGTCGGCAATCGAGGCGGAGTTTTCGACCGACGAGTGGCAGCCCGTCTTCGAGCGGGTCACGCCCAAACCGACCGACATCGAGGGCGGGCTTACCGAGGACGGCCTCTCGGTCGAGTCGACCATGGACATCCAGTTGCGCATCCCCCCCTCGATGTCGACAGAGGCAGTCGTCGAAATCGCCGACGGCCACCTCGACGTCGCGAACAGAGTGACGTGGTACGACCGCGTCGAACCGGTGATGCAGAGCCCCCGGACGCCGGTGGCGCGGGCCTTCCGGGCTGCCATCCGCGAGGAGGGCGGGGACCCGCGTCTCCTCCGGAAGACCGGCACCGCCGACATGAACGTCTTCGCGGACGCCTGGGACTGCCCGATGGTCACCTACGGGCCCGGGGATTCGGACCTGGACCACGCACCGGACGAGCACCTGCCGCTCGCCGAATACGATAGGTCGGTGGCGGTTCTCGAAGCGGCCACCGAACGCCTGCTATGACCCGGAACTTCGTCGACATCGACGACCTCACGACTGACGAACTGCACGCCGTCCTCGACCGGGCCGCCACAATCAAGGCAGCCCACGGTGACGGCCGGGCGGACACGCCACTGACCGACCAGACGCTGGGAATGATATTCGAGAAGCCCTCGACGCGGACGCGTGTCTCCTTCGAGACCGGCATGACCCAACTCGGGGGCCATGCCATCTTCCTGGGCCCCGACGACATCCACCTCGGCCACCAGACGCTCGCGGACCTGCTGACCATCCGGGAACGCTTCGGCTTCGACGCCAGCGTCGCCTGGGTCGGCGACGGCAACAACGTCTGCCAGTCGTTCGTCCTCGGAGCCGCGATGGTCGGACTCGACCTGACCGTCGCCACGCCCGCAGGCTACGGCGTCGACGAGGGAGTACTCAGACGCGCCGAGGGGCTCGGCAGCGGCCCCGAGACGACGACCGACCCCGCCGAGGCCATCGCGGGCGCCGACGTCGTCTACACCGACGTCTGGGTCAGCATGGGCCAGGAGGACGAACGCGAGCAGAAACTCCGGGAGTTCGAGGGGTTCCAGCTCACGACCGACCGCGTCGGCGACCGGACGGTGATGCACTGCCTGCCCGCCCACCGCGGCGAGGAGATCACCGACGACGTCCTGGAGAGCGACAACGCCATCGTGTGGAACCAGGCGGAAAACAGGATGCACGCCCAGAAGGGCCTGCTCACCTGGCTCGACGAGAACGACCGCGAGTGAACGCGGTGAGCGAGCGGCTTTGTTTTGCCGCGTCCGAACGTGAAATCTCCAGTCGAAACGCAGGGGTTCGTGATCCGTTACTACGGGACTGGAGAGCCCCAGGTCACTCCCGCCCCGGGAGGGCTGCCGGCACGCATCCGTCAGCGAGGCGAACACTGATTATCGGGGGGATAGTATCCCGAGACGAATGACCGAACCGCTCGTCATCGAGGCCGGCGAGATGGGGGCCGAGGAGTTGCTGGAGACCCTCGAGAGCGGGCATCGCGTGGTGGTGAAGACGGAGTTTCTGGGTTCCGAACACGAGGTGACGCTGCGCCACGACGGCGACACCTACTACTGCGACACGCCGACCCGCCTGCACAAACACGACTCGGCCGAGGAGATGCGGGAGTGTCTCGTCAACCAGGGATACAGCGGTCGGTGACCCGCGAGTAACGCGGGTCTTTATTCTACCGGCGCCACAACGGACTGACATGACACCGACAGAGCCGTCCCCCGAGCCGTCCCCGGACCGGTTTCGAGAACTCATGCTCAACGAGGAACCGGAGTTCGCAGACGTCCTGACATGCGTGTTCGGCATCCAGCGCCACGAGGCCCGGACCTACCAGGTACTGCTGGGGAACCCGGGAAGCACCGTCGAGGAACTGGCCGACGAACTGGACCGGGACCGGAGCAACGTCAACCGGTCGCTGTCGACGCTGCGCGAGAAGGGGCTGGCCGAGCGCCAGCGCCGCCTGCTCGACGGTGGTGGCCACGTCTACCAGTATGCCGGGACGCCGCTCGGCGAGGCCCGCGAACTGATGCACGAGACGCTGGAGGCGTGGGCGGAGTACGTCCACGAGCGCATCGACGAGTTCGGCGACGACGACGCGACGCTGTAGGCGAGGGGGCTCGGTGGAGACGTGTCACGAGACGCGACCGTCCCACTTTTGGCCGGGGGGTGCGTTTCCCCGACAATGAGTCACCTAGAGTTCGGGTCGGGGGTACCCGGCTGCGCGACCGACGGTGTCTGGCTGACCTGCATCGAGTGTGGGGAGACGTTCGACCCCTTCGCCGCCGTGCGCTACACCTGCGACGATTGCGGGGGACTCCTGGAAGTGCGCTACGCCGACCTGCCGACGTGGGGGGACTTCGGGGGTCGCGGGGTCTGGCGCTACGCCGACGCGCTGCCCTTCGAGGTGGGCGTCACGCTCCCCGAGGGCGACACGCCGCTTCACGAGGTCCCGCGACTGGAGGAGGGGGTGGGCGTCGACCGATTGCGGATCAAACACGAGGGGATGAACCCGACGGGGAGTTTCAAGGACCGCGGGATGACCGTCGGCGTCCGCGTCGCCGAGCGCGTCGGCGTCGACCGCCTGGCATGTGCCTCGACCGGGAACACGAGCGCCGCGCTGGCGGCCTACGGCGCCCGGGCCGGCCTGGAGACGCTCGTCCTCCTCCCGCAGGGGAAAGTCGCCGCCGGCAAGGTCGCCCAGGCCAGCCTCCACGGCGCGCACATCCTCGAGGTCGACGGGAACTTCGACACCTGTCTCGACATCGTCCAGGACCTCGCCGCCCGGGGCGAGGCGTACCTCCTGAACTCCCTCAATCCGTTCCGGCTGGAAGGGCAGAAGACGATCGGCCTCGAAATCTTGGAGCAGTTCCGCCGCGAGGAGGGTGCGTATCCGGACCGGGTGGTCCTCCCCGTGGGCAACGCCGGCAACACCGCGGCGCTGTACAAGTGCTTCCGCGAACTGGTCGACGACGTCGAGACGCGCGCAACCGCAATCCGCATCGGCAACCCCGTGAACGCACCGAAGGCGTTGCCGGGCATCCGCGAGACGGACGGGACGGCCGTCGCCGTGAGCGACGACGCCATCACGCGGGCACAGCGCGACCTGGCCGAGGAGGGCGTCGGCGTCGAACCCGCCTCGGCGGCCTCGGTGGCGGGGCTGCGGAAACTCCGCGAGGAGGGTGTGGTCGATACCGACGAACGGGTGGTCTGTCTCACGACCGGCCACCTCCTCAAAGACCCGGACGCCGCCGTCGAGGCCGGCGCCGAACCCGACCCCGTCCCGGGGTCGACCGGAGGCGTCCTCGACCACCTCGCGTAGAGAAGCGCCTCTGTCCGCCGTGCAGGCTTCGGAAACGCGAAGTTTCAATAGCACGCCGGAAGGTATCAACGACATGTCATCGGTCCTCGCCGACTTCACCGCCAGGGTGGCCGTCGAGACGGAAGACTGGGCAGCGGGAGAGACGGCACGGGTGCTGCTGAACGAGGCGGCGCTCGTCCTGGCGACCGGCGAGGACGATACGCTGTCTGTCCCCCTGTCGCGGGTGCTGGACGTCACAAGCGGGGTGCCGGCGGTTTTCGACGCGCTGCCGGGCGCGTCGTCGACTCGTCGTTCCGGGGGGCATCCTTCGACCGGCAGGACAGGACCATCGACGGCGGCGACCGGCCGGCACTGGTCGTGAGCCACGTCGACGACGGGACCGCACTGACGACCGTCGCCGCGACGGAGTCGACCCGCGAGCTGGCGCTCCTTGGACGGTTCCTCCGCGGGGAGTACCAGACCGTCGTCGATTCGCTCGCCGAGCTGAGCCTCGCGGACCCGGAGACGGAGATGCTGACGACGCTGTACTCGGCCGGTGACATGGACGTCTCCCTGCCGAGCGTCCTCGATACCGACCCCAGGCGCGTCAAGCGCATCCTCCACGCGCTCCACGAGAAGGGACTGGTCGAGTCGGGCGAGAACGGTCCCGTTCTCACGGCGCGTGGCCCGATTGTCGTCAACGAGTACCTCGAGCGGGTCAACGCGTAGTCCGGGGAGGACGGGAACGAGGGCGCGTCGCGGGCCGGTCACTCGCCCCCGGCCAGCGAGATGTACTTCGTCTCGGTGATGTTGGGGTGTTCGTCGAGACGCTCCAGCACCTCGTCGGTGACGGGGTCATCGAGGGTGTACACCGAGAGTGCCTCGCCGCCGATGGTCTCGCGGCCGTTGAACATGCCCGCGATGTTGACGTCGTGTTCGCCGAAGACGGTCCCGATGAAGCCGATGACGCCGGGGACGTCCTCGTTGCGCGCGACCAGCATGTGGCCGTACGGGACGGCGTCAACGCGGTAGCCGTCGATGCGCACGATGCGGGGATCCTCGCCCGCGAACTGCGTGCCACAGACGCTGACGCTCTCGCCGTTGGCCGAGACCCGCACGGTCACGAGCGACTGGAAATCCTCGGCCCGGCGGGTCTTCGTCTCGGAGACGTCGATGCCCCGCTCGTCGGCGATCCGGGGGGCGTTGACGGCATTGACCTGCCACTCCAGGGGCTCGAAGACGCCCTTCAGCGCCGAGGCAGTCACGAGTTCGACGTCCGCCTCGGCGATTGCGCCGGCGTACTCGACCTCGACGCGTTCGAAGCGGTCGTCGAACAGCTGGACTGCAATCTTCCCGGCGGTTTCGGCCAGGTCGACGTACGGCCGGATGGTCCGGTAGCCGCTCTCGTCGACCGACGGCGCGTTCAGCGCGTTCCGGACCGGTTCGCCCTCGAAGGCCGCGAGAATCTGGTCGGCGATAGAAGTGGCGACGTTCTCCTGGGCGGCCTCCGTCGAGGCCCCGAGGTGGGGCGTGACGACGACGCCGTCGACGTCGAGCAGCGGATTGTCGGGCGAGACGGGTTCGTCCGCGAAGACGTCGACCGCCGCCCCCCGCAAGAGGCCGTCCTCGACGGCTTCGGCCAGCGCGGTCTCGTCGACGATGCCGCCACGGGCACAGTTGACGACGTAGCCGCCCTCGAGCTGGGCGAGTTCCTCCTCGCCGATCATGTTGGCGGTCTCGTCGGTCAGGGGCGTGTGGATCGAGAGGAGGTCGGCCCGCTCCAGACACGTCCGGAGGTCCGCGACCAGCTGTGCGCCGAGCTGGTCGGCCCGCTCCTCGCTGATGTAGGGGTCGAAGGCGACGACGTCCATACCCAGCCCGCCGAGGCGCTTGGCGACCTCCTGGCCGACGCGGCCGAAACCGACCACGCCGAGGGTCTTGTTGTTGATCTCGGTGCCGAGAAACTCGCCTTTGGCCCACTCGCCGCCACGGAGTCGGTCGTGGGCCTGCGGGATCGAGCGGGCGGTTGCGAAGGTCATCCCGACCGTGTGCTCGGCGGCCGCCCGGACGTTCCCCGCGGGAGCGTTCGCGACGACGACCCCGTGCTCGGTCGCGGCGTCGATGTCGATGTTGTCGACGCCGATGCCGGCCCGGCCGACGATGACCAGATCGGGTGCGGCCTCGAAGACCGCCTCGGAGACCTCGGTGCCCGACCGGACCAGCAAGGCGTTGGCATCAGCGACAGCCTCCAGCAGGGGGTCCCCGGCGAGGCTGTAGGCCGTCTCGACCTCGTGGCCGGCCTCCCGCAGGCGGGCGATACCCGCGTCTGCGATGGGGTCCGTGACCAGTATCTTCATGCGGGAGGGATACCGGGGGGCGGCTATAACCCTTGTTTTCTACCGCCAGGCGGGCAGCGAGGCCGCCTCGGTCAGGGGGAGTCTGAGGTAGGCGTCGTCGCGTGTCACGTCCGCGAGGACGAACCGCTCGGTCTGTCCGTCCTCGACTGCACCCATCACTTCCGCGTCCGTGTCCAGTTCCGCGCCGACGACGCCGTCCGGCTCCATGTGTGTCAATATGTAGCACCCATACATAAAGTCTCCGGAAGACAGCGACAAAAATCACCGGAAAGCGGCCGAGGTGCGTGTGACATGTGTCAGACAGACGCTCGACCGGGCTGGGCAGGCCGACTCGCCGGCCAGCCCGGGAGTGGGGCGAAGTGTAAGGACTGAACCCTGACCCCGTCACCAATTCGCGTAGCACGGTAGACTACTGCGGGTTGACGCCACTTATTTATATCTCGTTGCATAAAATCAGATAGTGTCCGACATGACGAAACAACATATAACTGTCTGTATCGATGTCTATCCAGACGCAGATACAGACATCTTTCGCATCGGGGCCGCGGATGACATACTCCGGCTGTTAGCTGAGGCCCACGACACGGAGTTTACGCTCCCTGAACTCGTCGACGCCACAGGTGTCACCCGTTCGACGGTCTGGCGGGCCGTCGGCCTCCTCGAGAGTATCGGTGCCGTACGGATCCGAGAGACGCCACAGCGGAACTACGTCGCAATCGACCCAGACCGACTGCAGAAGGACGACCCGATTCTCGCGATCCCACAGTCGAAGTTCCACGCGCCGGTTCGGACATTCGTCGACCGCGTGCACGCAACGGTCACCGACGCCAACGACGTCGACGAACTACTCGGTATCGTCGTCTTTGGAAGCGTCGCCCGGGGCGAGGCCGACCGCCGGAGCGATATCGATTGCTTCGTCGTCGTCGACGGCGACCGGACGACAGCACGCCGTCGAATTACCGACGTCGTTGCAGACCTCCAGACGTCACGTTTCGACGGTGACCGGTTCGTATTCGAGCCGTATGTCGAATCCGTGGAGAGCGCACGCAGGGCCAGCGCAAAACTCCGCGAGATATTCACCGAGGGAATCACGGTGTACGGGAGTGGCCCGTTCGAGTCGCTCCGGAAGGAGGTCGTAACCTATGAGTAGTACGCGAATCGAGCACTTAATCGACAACGTACAGTCAGCATTCGACCGCCGCCCATCAGAAATCGAGTCCGGGCTCGATGTCGATGACGCCGCACTCCTCCAGTTGCGGAAGGCCTGCCGCTTGCTCGCTGGCGCCAGGACACTCCAGGATGCCGACTATTACACACCCGTTATTGGCCGGTCTCGACAGGGTCACGAATGTATTTGCGGTGAGACGACATAGCGAGTTCGCACCTGTCAGAACAAGACAAGAGCTAATTCACTCGCTCCTGTGGAAGTGCGATTCCCTGGGAAAGTGTAAGGACTTAGTAGATGGGGCGTAGAGTAGCGGGCACTATGGACGTTGCAGACGTCATGACGCCCCGGGAGGACGTCGTCACGGTCGAGATACCGGGCACCCGGGACGACGTGCTCGAGTACCTCCAGGACAGGGCCTTCTCCTCGGTCCCCGTGGTCAAGCGGACCGACGAGGGTGAGGTCTACAGGGGGATCGTCTCGCGGGACGCACTGATCGAACGGCCCGACGAAGACCAGCTCGCGTTGCTGGCCGAGGAGGTCCCGACGACGACCGCCGACACGAGCCTGGTGGCGGTCGCAGAGCTGATGGTCGAGGAAGGCGCTCGCCGCGTCCCCGTCGTCGACGGCGAACTAAGAGGGATCGTCACCGTGACCGACCTGGTGCGGGCCGTCGCGGGCGGCGACCTCGGGGGCGAGACGTCCGTGGGGGAACTCGCCGAGACGGAGATCAACGCCGTCTACGCGGAGACGCCGCTGCCGGTCCACCGAGGTCGACGTCATCGCGGAGGCCCGCGTCGTCGAGGGCGAGGCCGACACCGGCGAGTCCATCGCCGACGACGACGACGACTGGAAGTGGGAGAGCGTCAAGGCCGTCGGGAACAGCTACATGCCCACCCGGAACGTCGAGATTCCCACGGGACCGGTCGCGGAGTTCATGACCACCAACGTCGTGACGGTCGGCACCCGGCGGGCGGCACAGGACGCCGCGCAACTGATGATCGAACACGACATCGAGCAGATTCCGGCCGTCAGCGGCGGCGAACTCGTCGGCATCGTCCGCGACGTGGACCTGCTGAGGGGCGCCGTATGACCGAGGAGGGCGCACGTCTCTCGGAGCTGGCCAAACGGCGTGGCTTCTTCTTCCAGACGGCGGGGGCCTACGGCGGCGTGGCCGGCTTCTACACCTACGGCCCGCAGGGCGCGACGCTCAAAGAGAACGTCGAGGGCGCCTGGCGGGACCGCTTCGTAACCCGCGAGGGCCACATGGAAGTGTCCTCGCCGGACGTGATGCCCGAGGCCGTCTTCGAAGCCTCCGGTCACCTCGACGGCTTCGACGACATGCTCGTC
>PXSU01000018.1:9763-17683 GCA_003022745.1 Halobacteriales archaeon SW_9_67_25 | reverse complement strand
ACGTCACAGTCGGCCCGGACGGCGAGACGCTCGACGAGTCCGCGACGGAACCGACCTGTGTCCGAGCCGCTGGGCACCACCAGCGAGTCGACGTCGGCGCCTCCCACACACTCGAGTATGCCGCCCACCAGTTCGCGCGTGTGGCCAAACGTCCACTCGTCCGTTCCGGGGGGAACGTGCTCGCTCGCCCACTCGAGGAGCGCCCGCTCGTCGTCGCCGGTCAGGTCGCTCGTCGCCGGAACCGACCGGTGGGTGCCGGTGTACGGGCTGAAGACGTACAGCCCTACCTCGGCGGTCCGGGCGAGGGCGGCCGCGACGCGGAGCTGGTCTGTCAGGACCGCCCGCTCGGCCGACAGCAGCGGGACGAGGACGCCATCGCCCCCGAGACGCTGTGTCGCCGTGACGGGACCTGCGCTGGTCCCATGGACCTCCGTGACGAGCGACGGCACCGCTGGGAGAGTCATAATTCGTGGACGGTCCCCCACACTCAAAAATCCGCCGGGAGTCCCACGAATCTCGGAAACAGGAACTCCCCGGGAGTAGGTTGCGACGACAGCCCACGGGCGAGGCCATCGCGGGCGAACTGTCGGGCCACCGGCTCGACGCGCTGGCCGGCCCGGTGGTCCCCTACGAGCGGTTCCGTGCCGACAACCCCGACGGGGTCGTGCTCCAGCCCCCGGAGCGCCCGGCCGCCGGCCACTCCGCGCGCGAGCGCTACGACTGTCGCAGGGTACGAGGCCTACCGCGACCGCGAGGCGTTCGGGCTGTACGGGATGCGCGGCCAGGGAGAACCCCGGCTACGAGTTCCACGCGGACGAGGACGGGACCGTCCGGGCCGACGGGACGGCCTGGGATCCCGTGACCGGCGAGAGCGGCGACGGCCGAACCCTGACGCGGGTGCCGGCCGTCCGGCTGTTCGCCTTCGCGTGGCAGGACGCATACGGACCCGACGCGTTCGTCTTGGCGGACTGCAACGGGCCAGGGGGCCGGCGAGTGACCTACGCGCTCTGGATGGCGTCGACCATACTCGCGGCCAGGTCCTCAGCCCGGTCGCCCTCGCGGGCCTCGGCGTAGACCCGGACGACGGGCTCGGTCCCGCTGGGACGGGCGAGTACCCACGCGTCGCCGTAGTCGAGCCGGTAGCCGTCGGTCGTATCGACCGCGGCGTCCGCGGAGCTGGCGAACGCTCCGACGGCCGAGAGCATCGCCGCCCGTTCTCCCTCGTCGTCGTAGCCGACCTTCCGGCGGACGTTGTGGTAGCCCCCGTGGGCGGCAGCTATTTCGCTGGCGGACCGGTCGAGGAGCAGTTCGCAAAAGCGCGCGGCTGTGTAGGCGCCGTCCCGGGAGACGCGGTAGTCTGGGAACATGATGCCGCCGTTGCCCTCGCCGGCAATCGGAACGCGGTATCTGTCGGCCTGGAGGTCCCGGATGGCGGTGATGAGGTTCGTGCTCCCGATGGCGGTCAGGTGGAGGTCGGCCCCGGCGGCATCGGCCACGTCCACAAGCCGCTGTGAGGCGTTGACCGCCGAGACGACCACGTCGCCGGCGTCGAGTTCGGCTGCCGCCAGCGCGGCGAGCGCAGCGTCGCCCTCGACGACGCTGCCGGTCTCGTCGACGAAGATGGCGCGGTCGGCGTCACCGTCGTGGGCCACCCCGAGGTCGGCGTGGGTGGTCTCCACCAGGCGCCGGAGGTCGCCGAGCGTCTCCGCGACGGGTTCGGGGTCCCGACCGGGGAACCGTCCGTCGGGCTGGGCGTTGACCGAGAGGACCGAACACCCCAGCTCGCGGAACAACGCCGGGCTGGTCAGCGCGCCAGCACCGTGTCCGGGGTCGAGCGCGACGGTCAGGTCCGCGCCGGCGATTGCCTCGCGGTCGACGGCCGCAAGCAACTGCTCGCGGTAATGCCGGCGGGCCGACTCGACGCGTCGACCAGTTCCGACCTGGTGCCAGTCGGCGCGTGTCGACTCCGAATCGAGACGTTCCTCGACGGTGTCGAGTCGGTCCCGCGTGAGTTCGGTGCCGTCCGAACCGACCAGTTTGATGCCGTTGTACGCGGGCGGGTTGTGCGAGGCCGTGACCACGACCCCCGGGACGCCCTCCCGCTCGCAGTAGGCCTGCAACCCCGGCGTCGGCACGATTCCGAGGCGGTCGACGTCCGCGCCGACGCTCGCGAGCCCGCTCGAAACGGCATCGACGAACATCTCACCGGTCCCGCGCGTGTCGCGTGCCACGGCGACGCGGTCCGCCCCGAAGACGTCCCCCGCGGCCGTTGCGACCTGCAGTGCGAATCCGGGCGTCAGTTCATCGTTGGCCAGCCCGCGCACGCCGCTCGACCCGAACACCTTCATTCGGGGTTTCCTGCGTACTGGCGGGGCATAGTGGTTCCGCTCTCCGGAACCGGCCGATGGACCGGCAGACCCATTATCCGCCGCGCTCACCCGCGCACATGGACACGGGTGACGACGACGGCGGAACCCAGGCGCTCGTCAATGCGCTTCTTGAAGCCGACGCGGTCCGCTTTGGCGAGTTCGAACTCTCCCACGGCGGGACCAGCAGCTACTACGTCGACAAGTACCGCTTCGAGACCGACCCCGGGGCGCTGGCGACGGTCGCCAGGGCCTTCGCCGACCGCGTCGACGGCGAGCGACTCGCGGGCGTCGCGCTCGGGGCCGTCCCGCTGGCGGCTGCCACGAGCGTCGAAACCGGGCTGCCCTACGTCATCGTCCGCAAGCGGGCAAAGGAGTACGGCACCGGCAACCGCATCGAGGGGCGCCTTCGCCAGGGCGAGGAAGTCGTCGTCCTCGAGGACGTCGCGACCACCGGGCAAAGCGCGGCCGACGCTGTCGAGGCACTCCGGGAAGCTGGCGCAACGGTCCGGCGGGTGCTCGTCGTCGTCGACAGGGAGGAGGGCGCCAGGGAGACGCTTGCCGACCACGACGCCGAACTCGAATCGCTCGTGACTGCCTCGGCGTTGCTGGAGCGAGCCGATAGGGATTAACACCAGCCAGTGTGTCACACACGCACTTTCGCGGGTCTGTGTCGGGCCTGCACAAAACCGCTTACCTCTTTTAGTGCGGAGACATAAGATCAGGGCGATGCCAGACCTCGAACTATACGAACTGTCGGGCTGTCCGTACTGTGCGAAGGTGAAGAAGACACTGGACGAACTCGGGCTGGAGTACGAATCCCACATGGTCCCCCGGAGCCACAGCGACCGCACCGAAGTGGAGGCAGTCAGCGGGCAGACCGGCGTCCCGGTAAAGGTTCTCTCCCGCGACGTATTTCCCTCCCCCACGGGAAGGGTGTGGTATGATCGACCTCTCGGACGTCGAGGCGGCCCGCGACCGGGTCGCCGAGACGGCACGCCACACCCCCCTGGAATACTCGCACACCTTCTCGGAGATGACGGGTGCGGAGGTCCACCTGAAACTGGAGACGTTCCAGCGGACGGGGGCGTTCAAGATACGGGGAGCGACCAACCGCATTGCGACCCTCGACGAGGAGCAGCGGGACGCTGGCGTGGTCACGGCCAGCGCGGGCAACCACGCCCAGGGGGTCGCGCTGGCGGCCTCCCGGATGGACGTCGACGCGACGGTCGTCATGCCCGAAGACGCCCCCATCGCGAAGGTCAAGGCCACACGGAGCTACGGCGCCGAGGTCGTATTGCACGGCGTCGACTACGACCAGGCCGAGGCCCGCGCCCACGAGATCGAACGCGAGGAGGGACGCTACTACCTCCACGCCTTCGACGACCCCGAGGTCATCGCGGGCCAGGGAACGCTCGGCCTCGAAATCGCTGAGGACCTGCCCGGGGTCGAGACGGTCGTCGTTCCCATCGGCGGGGGTGGGCTCATCAGCGGCATCGCCACGGCAATCAAAGAGCGCAACCCCGAGGCCCGCGTCGTCGGCGTCCAGGCCGAGGGGGCCGCCAGCGTCGCCGACTCCCTGGAGCAGGGCCAGCGGGTCGCCCGGGACGCGGTCGACACCGTCGCCGACGGCATCGCCACCCGGACGGTCGGCGAGTTGCCCTTCGAGATCATCCGGGAGCGCGTCGACGAGGTGGTGACCGTCACCGACGACGAGATCGCGGTGGCGCTGACGCTCCTTTTGGAGCGCAACAAGACGCTGGTCGAGGGGGCGGGCGCGGTGCCGCTGGCGGCGCTTCTCTCGGGCGCCATCGAGTACGATGACGGCGAGACCGTCGTGCCGACGCTGTGTGGGGGCAACATCGACATGAACACGCTGACCACGGTCATCGTCCGGGGTCTGGTCCAGACCGGGCGGTACCTGCGGCTGCGGACCGTCCTCGAAGACCGACCGGGTGCGCTGGAGGAACTGACCGAGACCATCTCCGGGCACCGTGCGAACATCTACGCCATCCAGCACGACCGCACCTCGCGGAACGTGGCGATGAACGACGCGGAGGTCGAACTCGACCTGGAAACCCGCGGCCACGAGCACGTCGAGACCCTCGTGGCCGCCCTCGAGGACTGCGGGTATCCGGTCGAAATCCTGTGATATATCGACGAGTTTTTAGATGCGTGACGCGATCGTACAGACAATCGGCCAGCGCGGCGGCGAATTGCCCATCCACACCGTCGAGGACGAGCAGTCCGCGACGGAGATCAAGCCCCCAGGCGGGCTCTAGACGTCGCCGATATCGCGGTTCCAGACGGGCGTGACCGGCTCCTCCAGCCGCTCGATTTCTTCGGCCGACAGCGACACGTCGAGAGCGCCAGCGTTGTCCTCGAGGTGCTCGACGGTGCGCGGGCCGACGATTGGCGCGTCGACGACGTCCCTGTGCAACAGCCACGCGAGCGCGACCTGTGCGGCGGTCGCGTTCTTCGTTGCTGCGAGGTCGCGGACGACCTCGAGGACCGCCCAGCCTTCGTCGCTGAACCGCTTTTTCATGAACTCGTCGGTCGCGGCCCGTCCCTCCTGGGGTTCGGTGTCGCGTTCGTACTTGTCTGCGAGGAATCCGCCCGCCAGCGGCGACCAGGGGATGACACCCAGGTCCTGGTCGGCACACAGCGGCAGGACGTTCGCCTCCTCGTGTCTGTCGACGAGGTTGTACTCGCACTGCATCGAGACGAACCGCTCGTAGTTCTCGACCTCCGCTTCGTGGAGTGCCTTCATCAGCTTCCAGGCCGGCATCGTGGACGCGCCGACGTAGCGGACGAGCCCCTCCTCGACGAGGTAATCCAGTGCCGAGAGCGTCTCCGCAATGGGGGTGGTGTCGTCCCACCTGTGGACCTGGTAGAGGTCGACGTAGTCGAGCCCGAGGCGGTCGAGGCTCGCCCGGGCCTGGTCGAGGACGTGCTTGCGCGAGAGTCCCTGCCCGTTTGGCCCCTCGAACATCGGCCCGTACACCTTGGTGGCGACGACCGGTTCCGCGCGGTCCCGGTCGGCGAGCGCCCGGCCGAGTATCTCCTCGCTCTCCCCGCGGGAGTAGATGTTCGCCGTGTCGAAGAAGTTGATGCCCAGGTCGAGTGCACGGTCGATGACTGCGTGGGCCTGCTGTTCGTCGTCGACCATCCAGGGCTGGCCGCTCCCGAAGTTCATACAGCCCAGACACAGCCGCGATATCTCCAGTCCCGTGGAGCCGAGGGTCGTATACTCCATGCCCGCCACCCAGGCCCCGCGGCGGTTTGAATCTTCGCCGTCGGCCTGGCACCGTCCGCCCGGCACCGTCCCGGCTCTCGGCGGTCGAGGGTCTACCAGCCGGAGAGCAATCGGAGCCCCTACAGCCGCAGGTGCGAGGTCGAGGAGGGGTCGTCGTCATCGGCGGGGCCCGCGTGGCGGAACTCGTAGCCGTCGTCGGTGAGGAAGACGTCGCCGCGGTTGACCGCCACCTCGATGTCGACCAGT
Source organism: Halobacteriales archaeon SW_9_67_25 (assembly GCA_003022745.1). GTDB lineage: Archaea > Halobacteriota > Halobacteria > Halobacteriales > Haloarculaceae > SW-9-67-25. The sequence goes on along the minus strand of PXSU01000018.1, from coordinate 11,815 downwards.
GTCGTGCCCGCTGCGGGGCCGTTGTCGCAGTCGCCGGCGCAGGCGTCGAACAGCGAGCCGTGTTTCGGGCAGACGAGTTCGTCGTCGCGCAGCGAGGCGCCGTGCCCGCGTTCGAGGCGCTGGGCCTCGTGTGTACAGCTGTTCACCCACGCCTCGACGCCGTCCTCGCAGGGGACCAGTATCACCTCCTCCTCGTCGCCACGCGGGTCGACGACTGTGAACAGGTACGGGGGGTCGGCCTCGACTGCCTCGACGGAGGTCACGCGCGTCGGCATGGCCGGGACCTGGGAATCCCCGGGCAAACGGTTTGTGGTTACGACCCGTCGCCGGCGTCGAGACGCTCCTGGAGGTCCTGTATCTCGGCCATCAGCTCGACCGGGGGCGTCTCGGTGACGTCGATCTCGGAAAGCGTCGCCAGGACCTCCGCCGCTGCGTCGCCGTACTCCGCGGCGAGTACGTCCCCGGTGTCGCCCGCGGGACCGTCCTCCTCGGCCTCGCCCTCGCGGCTGCCGTCGGGCACGGCCCGCTGGTCGTCGTGGCCGCCACTCCGGAACTGTCCCGACGAGAGGTCGAAGACGGCCTGGACGGGCTCACCGCCGCCGCCCTTCGCCTCGATTGCCTTCTCCTCGCGCAGACGGTCGAGCACCTCCCGCGAGCGCTCGACCACCGGCCCCGGGACGCCAGCCAGGTCCGCGACGTGGATGCCGTACGAGCGGTCGGTCGGCCCCTCCCGGACCGTGCGCAGGAAAGTGACGTCACCCTCGGCTCCCGCGTCACGCGGGTCCCCGTCGGCCGACTCCGGTTCGCCGGCGACGGCGACGTGGACGTTCTCGACCCGGTCGAGGTGGTCGGCCAGCGTCGTCAGTTCGTGGTAGTGGGTGGCAAAGAGCGTCTTCGCGCCCACCTCGTTGTGGAGGTACTCGGTGGCAGCCCACGCGATAGAGATGCCGTCGAAGGTGGCGGTCCCGCGGCCCACCTCGTCCAAGATGACCAGCGACTCCTCGGTCGCGGAGTGGAGGATGTTCGAGAGTTCCTGCATCTCGATCATGAACGTCGAGCGCCCCTGGGCGAGTTCGTCCAGCGCCCCGACCCTGGTGTAGACACCGTCGACCAGCCCGACCCGCGCCGACTCGGCGGGGACGAAACTCCCGACCTGGGCCAGCAGCGTGATCAGCGCCGCCTGGCGCATGTAGGTCGACTTGCCGCTCATGTTCGGCCCCGTGACGATCAGGAAGCGCCGCTCGGTATCCATGTAGAGGTCGTTGGGCACGAAGTCGGTCGTGCGTTCCACGACGGGATGGCGGCCGGCCTCGATAGCGAGGTCCCGCCCCTCGGTCAGTTCCGGCCGCGTCCAGTCGTTGCGCACCGCGTGGACGGCCAGCGACGCGAGCGCGTCCGCCTCCGCGAGCGTGCGCCCGACCGACTGGAGCAGTTCGGCACTGTCGGCGATGTCCTCGCGGAGCGCCTCGAACAGCTCCCGTTCCATCCCGTGTCGAGCCTCCTCCAGTCGCAACACCTCCCGTTCGCGCTCGTCCAGTTCGGGCGTGGTGTACCGCTTGGCGTTCTTCAGCGTCTTTATCTGTTCGTAGGCCTCGGGGACGGCGTCGGTCTCGCTCTTGCCGACCTGGATGTAGTAGCCGTCGGTCCTGTTGCGGTCGACAGAGAGGTGCGTAATGTCGGTCCGGCGCTTCTCCCGGTCGGGGAGCGCGTCGATCCAGGCGAGTGCCTCCTCGTGGCGCTCGACGAGGGCATCCAGTTCCGCGTCGTAGCCCTCGCTGATGAGCCCGCCTTGCGTGATCGACCCGGGCGGGTCCTCGACGATGGCACCATCGAGCGTGGCGACCAGGTCCCCGACCGCCTCGCCGTCCGGCCGGTCGAGGACCGCCGCGAGCGCGGAGTCGGCCAGCCGCTCCGTCCCCGCGACGAGGTCGGCAGCCTCGGACAGGAGCCCGAGCGCGTCGGCCCCCGCCCGGAGGTCGCGCGCGTCGGCACTACCCGAGGCGGCCCGCGCCGCCAGCCGTTCGAGGTCGGCCGCGCCGTCGAGCAGGTCCC
>PXSU01000018.1:0-9670 GCA_003022745.1 Halobacteriales archaeon SW_9_67_25 | reverse complement strand
AGTTCGAGGTTGCGCTGGGTGGTCGCGTCGAGGGCGACGCCCCGTTCGCTCCGGCGCTGCAGGCGCGTCATCGAGGCCAGGACGCCCGCGCCCGTCTCCTCGATGTACGAGAGGACCGCACCCGCGGCCCGCACTGCCGCCTTCTGGTCGGCGACGCCGACGCTCTCTAGGGTCTCGGCGCCGAACTGCTCGCGCACCCGGTGGCGGGCCCGGCCCGGCGAGAACGCCTCGGCCTCGCGGAGGGTGAGCGTCGCGTCGGTCCGGTCGCGCAACCGCCCGAGGAGGCCGTCGTCGGCCCGGGCCTCCGGTCCCGGGAGGAGTTCGACGGGACCGAACCGGTAGAGTTCGGCGAGAGCCGCATCGGCGTCCGGGACCTCTGTCACGTGGAACTGCCCCGTCGTGACGTCCGCGAACGCCAGGCCGTACGTCTCGCCGGCGACGAGGGTCGCGAGGTACTGTGCGTCGGCGTCGGTCGTCTCCAGCAGGGTGCCGGGCGTGACGACGCGGGCGACCTCGCGGGCGTGTCCGCTGTCGGTCTCGTACTGGTCGGCGACGGCCACCCTGTAGCCGCGTTCGACCAGCGCCGCCAGGTACGGCGTCAGCTCGTCGACCGGTACCCCCGCCATGGGATAGGAGGACCCGTGGGAGGACTTCTGTGAGACCTTCAGGTCGAGTTCCGACGCGACGGTCTCCGCGTCTTCGGCGAAGAACTCGTAGAAGTCCCCGCACTGCATCGCCAGCAGGTCCGCGTCGGTTTCCTCCTTGAGCGAGAAGAACTCCCCGACGATGCCCTCTGCCATACCTCCCCTGGGTCCGTCGCCGGCTAAAACGCTACGGGTCCGGCAGCCGGTCACCCGCCGAGCAACAGAAAGAGCGCAACGAGGACCCCACCGAGGACGGCCAGCGCACCCACGAGGACGGCAGTCTGATCGAGAACGAGGGTCGCGGCGAGGGCGACCGCCAGCGCGACGGCTCCGAGGGCCAGCACCGGGAGCTCCGGCCGGGCCAGCAGCGGCGACCCGGACTCGTCGGGTTCCGGCGCGGGCGGGCGAGCCAGCGACTCGTCGACTTCGACCGCGGACTCCTCTTCGGGTGGTGCACTGAGTTCGACGTCCACCCAGCGGGTCCGCGCGCCGTAGCCGGACGCGATTTTCAGTTTGCCGATGACGGCTTCCTCCGGGAGGGCGGCCTCGTCGACGTGGACCCGGACTGCCCGCCTCGATTCCCCGTCGATGTAGTGGTTGCTGGCCTCGATGGCGGCAACCTCCGAGAGGGTGTCATCGAGGTGCAGGTGGACGTGGACCGCCTCGGCGTGGTTGACGAAGACCACGTCGAACGGGCCGTGCGCCTCGGTGGACGCCGGCACGTCCAGCGAGTGCAACTCCGTCCGGCTGACGTGGACGGGTAACTCCTCTGTCACGTATGCAGGTCTGTGGGGGTGGTAAAAAAAGGTTCAGGCCGTCACGCCGGCGCGTCCTCGCGCATGTCCGGCGGCAGCAGGTTCGGGATACCGTCCTCGATGGGGTAGGCCCCGCCACACTCCGTACAGACCAGTTGCCCGGCGATGATCTCCTCGCCTTCCCGCTCGTCGACCGCCAGTTCGAGTTCGTGCTTGTCCAGCGGACAGCACAGGATGTCCATCAGGTCCTCGTCCATATCCGGGTGTGGCACGGCCGACGCAAAAGCGTTTGCAGTCACTCGGAGGAGCGGCCGACGACGTCGCTCACTCGAAGGGGTGGTCGAGAACGACCGACTCCGACCGGCCGGGACCGACGCCGACGGCGACCAGCGGGGCGTCGAGTTCCTCGCTGAGGTAGGTCAGGTACGCCCGTGCGTTCCCGGGGAGCGCGTCGAACCCCTCCTGTGCGGCGTCCGCCCAGTCGACTTCGGGCCACCCCTCGAAGGTCCGGTAGACCGGTTCACACTCGCCCCACGCCTCCGTGGTGGTGGGCATCGTCGCCAGGCGCTCGCCGTGCCGTTCGTAGGCGTGGCCGACCTTCACCTCCTCGAGACCTGCGAGGACGTCGACGTGGTTGACGGCGATGCCGGTAAAGCCGCTTGCGCGGGCCGCGTGCCGGAGCATCGGCACGTCGAGCCACCCCACCCGCCGGGGGCGGCCGGTGACGGTGCCGTACTCGCCGCCTTCCTCGCGGATGTACTCGGCGAGGCGTTCGCTCTCCGTATCGCCGCGCAACTCCGTGGGAAGGGGCCCGGTCCCAACCCGCGAGAGGTAGGCCTTGACGACGCCGATTATCTCCCCCTGACCCACGGTCGTCGGCCCGAGGCCGGTCCCGACGCAGGCGCCGCCGGCGGTGGGGTTCGAGGACGTGACGTAGGGGTAGATGCCGTGGTCGATGTCCAGCGAGCTACCCTGGGCTCCCTCCAGGAGCACATCGTCGCCGGCCGCGAGCCGCTCGGCGAGAAAGGACCCCGCGTCGACGGACATGTCCTCCTCGCGGAGTCGCCGGCCGTACTCGCTGTACTCCTCGAAGAGCGCGTCCACGTCGAAGGCCTCGCCGGCGTCGACGCCGAAGACCTCCTCGGCGAGTGCGCGCTTCTGTGGGACCACGTACTCCAGACGGTCGCGCAACACCTCGGGGTCGAGCAGGTCGCCGATGCGGACCCCTCGGCGGCCGGCCTTGTCCTCGTAGGTCGGGCCGATGCCACGGCCGGTCGTGCCTGCCTCGAGGTCGTCGTCGCTCTTTGCCTCTTCCTCGATGCCGTCCAGACGACGGTGGTAGGGGAGGATAGCGTGGGCGCGTTCGGCCACCCTGACGTCCGGGTCGAGGCCCCGTTCTCGGAGCGCGTCGAGTTCCTCGAACAGCGTCCGGGGGTTGACGACACAGCCGTTCCCGAGGACGCCGACCTTGCCGCGGATGGCGCCGCTGGGCACCAGCGAGAGCTTGTACTCCTCGCCCCCCTGGACCACGGTGTGGCCGGCGTTGTCGCCGCCCTGGTAGCGGGCGACCACGTCCGCAGGCTCGCCCAGCAGGTCCACGACGCCGCCCTTGCCCTCGTCGCCGAGCTGGGCGCCGACGATAGTTACGGTCATCAGGGCCCCCTTCCGGCCAGCGTGATAAACCGATTTCGGTCCCGCGGGCAACGCGCCCGGCCGGAGTTTTATATACCCTCTGCCAGTGAGATGTATACTGATATTCCCGCACACGCCGAAAAAGCCGGCGTCTCATGGACGAACGACAGCAACCTTTAAACACGGGCAACACAAGTTAACACGTGCCATGATAGATCGACTCGAAAAGGAAGTCGACATGCTGGAGCGCCATCTGCAGGTTCTGCGGATGGTCATCGACAACGAACCGATCGGCATCGTCAAGATGTCGAACGAGACCGGGTATCCACACCACAAGGTCCGGTACTCGCTGCGCGTACTCGAGGAGGAGAACCTCATCGAGCCCTCCAGCCAGGGGGCGATCACGACCGAGGAGACCGAGGGGTTCGTCAGCGACCTCGACGGGAAGATAGACGACATCATCGGGAAACTGGAGACGATGAAGATCGACGGCGTCGCGGAGATCGAGGGCTAGAGTTCCGGCACGGAGAGGGAGAAGTTCTCGCTACGGGCCTCGACCAGACAGAGGTGGTAGCCCCGCTTTCTCGAGAGGTTCACGAAGCTCTTGCGTTTGCTCCGCTTGAGGAAGCCACTCCGGGTGGCCTCGCTCGCGGTTTCGAGTGCGCCGGGTTCGAAGAAACTCGCCGTGACGAGAAACGCGGCCGCGAACCCGTCGTTTTCCCGGCCGACCCGTTCGGCGGCCGTGACCAGGCCCGTCATCATCGACTCGGTCGCCGCCTCGCGGGAGTCGTTGATGTTCGCGACCAGCAGCGGGTCCCCCATCCGGTCGCGGTACACCACGTCGAACTGCTCGGTCGAGCGCGTCTCCTCGCCGTTCTCGGTCCGTACGGAGTCGACCGACCCGCCGAGTTCCGCGCGGTCGATTCTCGGGAGTGCGTCGTAGAGCGTCTGGAGCGGGTCGGTGTGGCCGGTGTCGCGGATCTCGAACAGCAACTCCTGGGCGACCCACTCGACGAACTGGTACTCCACGCGAGCCTCGAGGAACTCCCCGTAGGTCCCTCCGCCGACCGACACCGCGTCCGCGTCGAACTGCGTGTGTTTCTCGAGCAGGAGGTTTCCGACGACCTCCTCCTGGCGGACGCCGCTGTCGTGGGCGGTCGAGAGCGTCGGGTCACCCTTCGAGCGGTACCTGACGAAGATGTCGGTTCCCTCCAGTGCCTCCCGGGAACCGAGGCGCTCCTCCCTGTCGGTGGCGGCCCCGAACTCGCTCTCGAGTCGGTCGAGTTCCGCGTTCAGTCGCTCGACCTCCGCCTCGAGGTCGTCTCGTTCCTCCCGGACCGCGGCCAGTTCGTCCTCCAGACGGTCGACCTCCGCCTCGCTGTCGGCGAGTTCCGCCTCCAGTTCCTCGACCACTGCCGTGTCGGGTTCGGTTCCCCCGGTATCCTCGGTGCGGTCGGTGGACTCTCCGTCCTGCTCACCGGACGCGCCGGCGCTCCCCGCGTCCTCTCGACGCTGTGTGGCCGGCCCGCTGTCGGGGTCGCGTCCGTGGCTGTCGGACTCGACAGCAGTGCCGGCCTCGGGGTGTCCCAGCGGATCGGCACTGCCCGACCCCGATTCCTCCTGGCCGCGGTCGTCAGTCTGTGTCCGGCCGGGATCCAGTGACGGTATCGACCGGGTTTCGAGGTGGTCGCGGTCCGGTTCCGCCTGTGTTGCCCCCTGGGTTCTGGACCGCGATGCCCCCGGTCCTGTCGGGCCGCTCCCGGCCGGTCCGGACGGAGCCGACTCCGATGTCGTCTCCCCACCGGCGTCGGGACCCGTCTCGTCGACCCCGTCGTCTTCCGGCGCCTCCGCCCTCGTCTGCCGTCTCCCCGACCGGCCCGACCGTCGCCGTCGCCGTCTCGGTCTCCTCGGACTCGGGTGCCGGTTCCGACCCGGGTGCCGGTGCCGGCGCCGGGTCGGGGAGACCGACGGCGTCGATGTCGGCCGGATAGACGCGATAGATGCCGATCTCTTCGGTGGCCCGCTCGCGGGCGTCTTCGCCGGTTTTCACCCGGCCCTCGGGGCCGACGAACGCGACGCTCATCGACCGCCCCTGGTGGTAGACGACGAAGTAGTCACCGCTGAGGACGTTCTCCGAGAGTTCGACGTAGCCGGTGAATCCGCCGTCGGCGAGTTTGCTGTCCACGTCGCCCAGCCCGGTGTCCTCTGTGTAGTACTCCGCGCGGGCGTCCGCATCCTGGGCCTGCATGACGGCGAGCAACGGCAGTGCGGGCGAGGGCGCCTCGTAGAGCGTCCCGTCGGCGTCCTCGAAATCCTCGACCGTTCCTTCCCGAATGTCGACGACCGTGCCCGCAGTCATGTAGAGTTCGGCCCGGCCGGCTCTGACCACCCCCGAAAACGACTCGTCAGCGAGGTCCTGCAACTCGCCGTATCCCTCCTCGAACGGGCTGTTGACCCATTCGTCGACCCGCTCCATCACTCGTGTGCTCATTACCTTGAGGAAGGCCGATACGGAACTAATACTTTGTGGGGTGTCTGACGCTGCAGGGACTATCGTGGCCGACCGGCAACGGGGACACCCCCGGCCGGCACTATCACGCCACGTTGACCGTCTCGCGGTAGGTGCCGTACTGGTCCTCGAAGACGGCCATGATTTCGCCCATCGTGGCGTAGGCCTTGACCGCCTCGATCATCGCCGGCACGACGTTCTCGCCGCTCCGGGAGGCTTCCTCGATGTTCTGGAGGGCGGCCTCGACGGCCGCGTCGTCGCGTTCCTCCTTGACCTCGGCCAGCCGGTCGCGCTGGCGCTTTTGGACGGTCTTGTCGACGGTGAGAATGTCCGGGTCGGTCTCCTCCTCGATGACGTACTCGTTGACCCCGACGACCGTCTCCTCGCCGGCCTCGACGCGCTCCTGGTACTCGTAGGCGGCGTCCTGGATCTCGCGCTGGAAGAAGCCCTGCTCGATCCCCTCGAGGACGCCCCGCCGCATCGACCCCTCGCCCATCTCGCGGACCTCCTCTATGTAGGCCATCGTCTCCTCCTCGAACTCGTCGGTCAGGGACTCGACCGCGAAGGCACCGCCCAGGGGGTCGATGATATCGGCGGCGCCGGATTCCTCGGCGATGATCTGCTGGATGCGCAACGCGATCCGGACGGCCTCCTCGCTGGGCAGGGCCAGCGCCTCGTCGTAGCTGTTGGTATGGAGGCTCTGGGTGCCGCCGAAGACGGCCGCCAGTGCCTGGATGGTCACGCGGACGATGTTGTTCAGGGGCTGCTGGGCGGTCAGTGACTGCCCGGCAGTCTGGGTGTGGAACTTCATGATGCGACTCGCCTCGCGCTCGGCGTCGTACCACTCGTCAATCTTGCGGGCCCAGATGCGCCGCCCGGCCCGGAACTTCGCGATCTCCTCGAAGATGGAGTTGTGGGAGTTGAAAAAGAAGGACAGCGTCGGGGCAAAGTCGTCGACGGCCAGCCCGCGGTCGATGCAGTCCTCGACGTAGGCGAAGCCGTCTGCGAGCGTGAAGGCCAGTTCCTGGACGGCCGTCGAGCCCGCCTCGCGGATGTGGTACCCCGAGATGGAGACCGGATTGAACTTCGGGGTGTTCTCGACGGAGAACTCGATGACGTCCGTGACCAGCTTCAACGACGGTTCGGGCGGGACGACCCACTCTTTCTGTGCGATGAACTCCTTGAACATGTCGTTCTGGAGGGTTCCGCGGACCTGCTCGCGGTCGACGCCCTGCTGGTCCGCGAGTGCGACGTACATCGCGTAGATTACTGGCGCGCTCGGATTGATGGTGAACGAGGTCGAGACCTTGCCGATGTCGATGCCCTCGAAGAGTATCTCCATATCGCGCAGCGTGTCGACGGCGACGCCCTCCTTGCCGACCTCGCCGTCGCTCATCCGGTCGTCGGAGTCGATGCCCATCAGCGTCGGCATGTCGAAGGCCGTCGAGAGGCCGGTCTGGCCGTTCTCGATGAGGTAGTGAAAGCGCTCGTTTGTCTCCTCTGCGGTCCCGAAGCCCGCGAACTGGCGCATCGTCCAGGTGCGCCCGCGGTACATCGTCGGGTACGGCCCGCGGGTGAAGGGGGCCTCGCCCGGGAATCCGAGATCCTCCTCGTAGTCGATGTCGGCGACGTCCCCGGGCGTGTACAGCCGGTCGACCTCGAGGTTCGAGACCGTCGCGAAGCGGTCCTGGCGCTCGCCGTAGGAGTCCAGCACCGGGTCGAGCGTCTCCGCTTCCCAGGACTCGCGTTCCTCCCTGATGTCGTGCAGCTCGTCCTCGTCGTACATGTACACGACGTGGTCGCTTGCGTGCTTAAGCGTTCGGCTCCGTGCCGTCAGGCCCGGCGCGGCCCGGCCGAGACGCCGACACTTTTGCCCGTCGGCGACGTGAACCCGGCCATGAGCACAGACCCGCATACCCGCGAGACCGTCGGGATCGACCGGGAGGGACACGTCGCGACGGTCACGCTCGACCGCCCCGAGCAGCTGAACACCTTCAGCACACGGCTGGCCCGCGACCTCGACGGCGCGCTGGCGGAACTGGAAGCCGACGACGCGGTTCGTGCGGTCGTCGTGGCCGGGGCCGGCGACGCGTTCTCGGCGGGCATCGACCTCACGGAACACGGCGACCACGAGGACAGCGAGGCATTCGAGGGGTGGGTCGCGCGCATGGAGGAGCCGTTCCACACCATCGCACAGATGGGTACGCCGGTCGTCGCAGCGGCCCACGGCCACGCGGCCGCCAACGGAATCGGCCTGGTCGCGGCCTGCGATCTGGCCGTCGCTGCCGAGGGCACCAAGTTCGGTGCGACCGCCCCGAAGGTCGGCCTCTTCTGTATGGGACCGGCGGTCCCGCTGCGGCAGACCCTTTCGCGCAAGCGCGCACTCGAACTCCTCCTGACGGGCGAACTGATCGACGCCGGGACCGCTCTGGAGTGGGGACTCGTCAATCGTGTCGTCCCCGAGGGCGAACACTTAGCGGCGGCCAGGGAGTTCGCGGAGACCATCGCCTCGAAGAGCCCCGTCGCGGTCCAGCGCGGCAAGCAGGCGTTCTACGGGATGGAAGCCATGGACTACCACGACGCCCTCGAGTACTCCAACGAGCAGTTCGCCGCCGTCTGTGCGACGGACGATGCCCACGAAGGTATCGCGGCCTTCCTGGACGGCGACCCTCTCGACGCCGAGGAGTGGCCCGGCGAGTGAGAAACCGGAAAATATCACGATTAATCGACTCAGTGAAGCAAGACATTTGTGGCGTTGCGTTGAACACCCGGATGGTCACCATGAAACAGGAGATGCTCACGCTGGACTTCCTCGACCGCGCGGTGGACCTCTACGACGACGTCGTCGGAGTCGTCGCCCACGACGGTACGGAGTACACCTACGAGGAGGTCAACGACCGGGTCAACCGGCTGGCACACGCCCTCGCGGACCGGGGTATCGAGCGGGGCGACACGGTGGCGCTGCTCTCGCCGAACACCCACTACTTCATCGAGGTGCTGTACGCGGTGAACAAGCTCGGTGCGGTGTCGGTTCCGATGAACTACCGGCTCAAGCCACGGGAGTACGAGTACATCCTCGACGACTGTGACGCCGACCTCGTGATCGCGGACTACGACTACGCCGACAAGATCGAAGCCATCCGTGGCGACGCCCCCGCCGAGACCTACGTCGGCTACGAGGCCGACCGCATCGACGGCGACTGGGAGGACTACGAGGCGTTCCTCGAGGGACACTCCACGGCGGAACCGGACCGCCCCGACATCTCCGAGGACGACGACGCCACCATCAACTACACCTCGGGGACGACCGGCGAACCGAAGGGTGTGGTCCGGACCCACCGGACCGAGCACTGGCACGCGCTCGTGCTCAATCAGCACATGGAGATCATGGACGACGACAACTACCTGTGGACACTGCCGATGTTCCACTGCAACGGCTGGGGCCACACCTACGCCATCACGGGCACCGGCGGTACCCACGTCTGCCAGCGGACCTTCGACGCCGCCGACACCTTCCGGCGGGTCCGCGAGTACGACGTCTCCTTCATGTGTGGCGCGCCGACGGTCCTGAACGCCCTCATCCAGCACTACGAGGACGGGGGCGGGGATGTCGTCACGACCGGCGACCGCGAGGTTCGCATCGCGACTGCCGGGTCGGCGCCGGCGACGGCCACCATCGAGACTGTCGAGGACGAGTTCGACTGGCGGATCATCCACATCTACGGCCTCACGGAGACCGCGCCCATCATCACGTCGAGCAACTCCCCGCGCCGCCTCGCCCAGCGGGGCCGCGGACTCAAGGTCAAGCAGGGCGCCGAGACGCTGTGTACCGACCTCCGGGTCGTCGACGAGGACGGCAACGACGTCCCCCGCGACGGCGGGACCATCGGCGAAGTGGTGGTGCGGGGCAACCAGGTGATGGATCGCTACCTCAACAAGCCCGAAATCACCGAAGAGGCCTTCTCGGACCGCGTGGAGGGGTACTTCCACACGGGCGACCTGGCGACCATCGACGAGGACGGCATGATATCCATCCAGGACCGCAAGAAGGACATCATTATCTCCGGGGGCGAGAACATCTCGTCCATCGAGGTCGAGGACGCCCTCTACGACCACCCCGACATCCTGAA
>PXSU01000017.1:8662-10338 GCA_003022745.1 Halobacteriales archaeon SW_9_67_25 | reverse complement strand
CCGGGGATGGCACGGGAGAAGGCGACCGTCGAACCGGTGTAGGCGACCGCGCGCCCACCCACGCGGCGCTCGATAGACGGGTAGCCCTGCTCGCGTGCAATGTCCCGCGCGCGGTCGTAGCCATCGGCGTTGGTGTCGCGCCGACCGAACGCGACGTGGCGGTGTGGCGTCCACACCCTGAGTGCCGGCTCGCCGGTCTCGGCGGCGCGTTCGACCATCCGGTCGGTGCGCTCGCGGTCGCCTCCGACTGATCGTGCTCGCCCGCGAAGCACGCGCATACCCCCCGTAGCGACCGGACCGACAAAACGGACCCGCTACACTGCCACCTCCGAGACCGCTCCCGAGACACACGGATGGGAGATACCGGACGCAAGTGACGAGCAGGCGACACGTCGGCTCCGGCGGTGTCGAGTCCGCGTGGCCGGTCTCCGCGACGCGGTGTGTCGCACTCCCGCGTGCCGCGCCGCGGCCGGGGTCAGGTCACGCGACGGGCTGGTCGGGCGTTCCCTGATAAACGTTAGCGACCCGAGAAAGCTAAGCGTCGTCCGTCCAAGGCTGGAGCGATGACGGTCACGCTTGACCGGGAGGTGCTCTTCCAGTACCGCCGGTTCTCGCTGTACAACTCCCCGTACGTCGCCCACGAGACCGGCAGTGCCATCGACCTCTATCCGCCCGCGGACGCGACGGTCGCCCCGTCGCCTGTTGCCGGGGAGGTACTGGAGACGCTGACGGTCGACGCCCCGCCGAAACCGTATGCCGCCGAGCACGACTACCTCCTCCTCGTCGACACCGGCGAGTTCGTCGCGCGAGTGCTCCACGTGAAGCCGGGGGTCGCGGCCGGTGACGCCGTGGAACAGGGCGACCCGCTGGGGGACCTGGTCCGGGCCGGCTTCTTCGCTCCCTGGGTCCCCAACCACGTCCACCTGGAGTTTCGGGACCGCGACGCCAATCCCTACCGGGCCTCCGGTTCGGTCGCCCTCGATGTTGGGGTCGACGTCGAAACAGTACCGTGGGACGGGACCGGAACGGTCGTCGAGACCGGCGACGCCTACGCGCGCCTGAACCGACCTGCCCACCCCGTACCGGACGAGCGCTTTGCCGGACTGGCGAGCGGCGGCGGCGTCCTCGATGGCGGCTTTCCCCACTACGAGTGGGGCGGCCTGCTCGCCGGCGACGGACCAGCAGAAATTGCCGGGACGCGTGTAGGCACCGTTTCGGGTCGAGACGTGGCCTGGCACGACGCCACCGTGCTGGCCAACGGCGACCCCGTGACCGGCATCGCGTTGTTCTGTGGCCGCGATACCCTGGGAGCGAAACTCGTCGGCCGCGATGTCGACCTGTGTCTCGGCGAGGAGGTCGAGGTGGCAATCGATGTCCGCGGCGAGTGAGGGCAACTCGTCAGTACGTACAGTCTACTCGATCTCGCCGTACCGCTCCCGGTGACGGTCCTTCCCTTCCCGGTATGCCTCGTCCTCGCGGACGCGGTCGAGATACTCCCGGTAGACCTGCGAGATTTCGTACTTCTCCTCGTCGTACCACTGCTCCGGGTCGCGTTCGACACGGTCGCCGTCCGCGTCGCGTTCGTATTTCTGTCCGCCCGGGTACTTCGCGTACCGCAACGCGCGGGTCCAGCCCATCTGGAGGTACTTGCGCGCGAGGTCCATGCCCACGAAATC
>PXSU01000017.1:5036-8623 GCA_003022745.1 Halobacteriales archaeon SW_9_67_25 | reverse complement strand
TCGCGGAAGTCGAGGTCGTACTCCGGTCCCTCCGGCACCGTCTCGACCTCGCCACGGACTGGGTGGGGGGTCATCGTGGTGGTTGTCTCACAGTCGGTCACTCGCGAGGCCCTTCCGGTAGACGACGAGGCCGTCCTCGCCGTGGGTGTCAGTGTCGACCTGCTCGTAGCCGTTGGCGGGGTAGAACGCAACCGCAGCTTCCTGGCGGCGAGCCGTCCGTGCGTGAAGGCGTCTCGCGCCGCGCTCGCGGGCGGCCGCCTCTGGGGCGGCGAGCAGGGCCGACCCCACCTCCTCGCTCGGGGGCGCGTACAGGCTCCCGCCGGAGTGACAGAAGCCGTTCTGCATGTCTACGACCACGACTGCGGTGGCTGCCGGATCGAACTCCATATCTGTTGGATGCGAACTGATCGACAAACAATCTTACTGAAGAGAATTGTTCTTCAAATCGGCCGGCAGGTTGGCGATGAATGAAGGCGGACGACTTTTGCCGGCGGAGACACTGGTGGGTGTATGCGCTGGGGCGCCCTCGCGGTCGTCGCGTGCGTCCTCCTGGCCGGGTGTGCGGCGCCGTTCGCCGCCCCGAGTGACGGCGACAACGGGACTGGCAGCGGCGCCGCAGACGGCACTGCCGCCAGCAGTGGCGGGGACGGTGCCGCCGGGGCCAGTGTGACCACCGGGACGCCGGGAAGTACTTCGACGCCGGTCACCCACGAGGAGCGCCCCGACCCCGACGCCGACGTGCTCGGGTGGGAGAACGGCTACTGGCACGACGACCCGGTCCCCGTGGACGCCTCGGACGGCCTCAACGAAAGCGAGCGCGAGGCGGTCGTCGCCCGCGCGATGGCCCGGGTCGAGATCGTCCGGAACCTGAAGTTCGAGCGCCCGGTGAACCTGACTGTCCGGACCCGGGCAGGGACGAGCGACGAGTTCACCAGCGGCAAAACCAGCGAGGCGCTCGACCGGTTCGACAACGCGAAGTTCGAGGCGCTGTTTCTGATCGGGAGCGACAATGATGCCGTGGGTGTTCAGGACGCGAACCGCAACCGGACGGTCGCCGGCTTCTACAGTCCCACCCGGGAGGCCATCGTGCTGGTCTCGGACTCGTCGACGCCGCGACTGGACGGCGAGCGGACGCTGGCACACGAACTCGTCCACGCCCTCCAGGACCAGCACTTCGACATCTCGCTGGCCGAGACGCCACGGACACGGGACGCGTACAACGGTCGCAACGGGCTGATCGAAGGTGACGCGAGTGCCGTCGGAGCGGCCTACGTCGACCGGTGTGGCGAGACGTGGGCGTGTCTGTCCAGCACCGCGGGGGGGAGTGAGAGCGGAAGCGAGAGCGGGAGCGACAGCGGCGGGTCGTCGGTCCACCTCGGCGTGTACGTCATCTCGTTTTTCCCATACAGCGACGGGCCGGCGTTCGTCGAGTCGTTGCGCGACGGCGACGACTGGAGCGACGTCAACGACGCCTACGCGGCCCCACCACGGAGCAGTGCCGAGGTCATCTTCCCCGAGACGTACGGCACCTTCGAGCGGGCCGACGTCGGATTGCGCGACCGGACGGCGGACGGGTGGGAGCGCGTCCGACCCGCCGGTCGGCCCGACTACGGCGTCCTCGGGCCGTCGGCGCTTTCGGCGATGTTCGCCTACACGCTCTACGACGAGTACAACGCGAGTGCAGTCGTCGAAAGCGAGGCGTTCCTGAACAGGGACGGGAGCGGCATCGACGCCGACGACCCGTTCGAGTACGCCCTCGACCCGGTCCGGGGCTGGCAGGGCGACCGGCTACACGTCTACGAGCGGGACGGACAGACTGGCTACGTCTGGCGGCTCGTCTGGGAGTCGCCGGCGGCCGCCGAGCGGTTCGTTGAGTACTACCGTGCGCTGGTCGCCCACTGGGGCGGTGACGCGGTCCGCGAGGACGTCTACGTCATCGAGGCGAACAGCCCCTTCGCCGGCGCCGTGGCCATCGACGTCGCGGGCGACACCGTGACCGTGGTCGGCGCGCCGGACCGGGAGGCGCTCGGCCAACTCCGCCGGGGAGCCGGATGAGACGAGCGCTGCTGTGTGCCGCGCTGGTCGTCCTCGCGGGGTGTGTGGTCCCGGCAGCTGACCCGGGAGCCGACCCCGGGACCGACAGGCTGGGCTGGGAGAACGGCTACTGGCACGACGACCCGGTCGCCGTGGACGCCTCGGACGGCCTCAACGCGAGCGAGCGCGAGGCAGTCATCAGCCGCCAGATGGCCCGGCTCGAACACATGCGGAACCTGGAGTTCGAGAAGTCCGTCGAGATGCGCGTTCTCACGAGGGCAGACTACCGGCGCAACCGAACCGCAGGGTTACCGGGCGGCGAGTGGAACGACCAGGTCTGGGAGGCGCTCTTCCTGGTCGACGAGGACACCACTACCGCGGAGGCGTTCAACAGTACGTTCGGGAGTTCGGTGCTGGGCTTTTACCGCACTGGCTCCGACGAGGTGGTCATCGTCAGCGACCGGGACGACCCGCTGGTCGACCGCGGGACGCTCGTCCACGAACTGGTCCACGCCCTCCAGGACCAGCAGTTCGGCCTCGACGATGTGCCCGACACCCAGGACCGCCAGCTCGCGCGCAACAGCGTCGTCGAGGGCGAGGCGAACATGCTGGAAAACCGCTACGAGCGCCGCTGTGGGGGCGAGTGGGACTGTATCGAGTCGGCACCATCCGGCGGCGGTGTCGCCAGCGACGTCAACCGCGGCGTGTTGCTGGTCGTTCTCGCACCCTACACCCGGGGCCCGGACTTCGTCGAGGAGATTCAGCGGCGTGGCGGATGGAGCGCCGTCGACGACCTCCACCAGGAGTATCCGGCCAGCACAAAACAGGTCCTGCAACCCGACCGCTACCTCGGCGAGACGCCCGTGACGGTGACCGTCCCCGACCGGTCGGACGGGCAGTGGCGGCGGTTCGACCACGACCCGGTCGCCCGAGGTCAGGCGGTACGAATACGCCCACCCGGCCGCAGTCGGGTGGACCGGCGACTCGCTGGTGCCCTACCGGAACGGCGACCGCTTCGGCTACGTCTGGGAGACGGCCTGGGAATCCGACGCACAGGCCCGCGAGTTCGCGGAGACCTACCGGAGACTGCTCGCATCCGAGGGCGCCGACGTTCGCGAGGACGGGGTGGCCGTGGTGCCCGGTCCCAGTCCCTTCGACGACGCCTTCCGCGTCACCAGGGAGGGCAACCGGGTCCGCGTGGTCAACGCCCCCACGGTCGCGGAACTCCCCGCAGTTCACGCGCAGTGAGCGGCGTGGCGAAACAGGTCACGGCGAATGCAGACGAATCCTCTCCACAGCGACGATCTGAAAGAGAAATGTTTTCAATCGCGCTGTCCGACGGTCCGACATGGCAGCGTTCGATATCGTCGGTCCGGACGCGATAGCGTCGGGTCACGCGACGGACGCGTACTTCGACCGGACGGTCGAGACCCTCGACCACGCGGGCAAGAACCCCCACGTCGTCGCGGAGGTGACGCTGGACCAGTTCCCGACCGGCGAGTGGCACCTGCTCGCGGGCCTGAAAGACGCCACACACCTGCTCGCGGGCCACG
>PXSU01000017.1:0-4947 GCA_003022745.1 Halobacteriales archaeon SW_9_67_25 | reverse complement strand
TCGCTGGTGTTGAGCTTCGGGACGCGGCACGTCCACCCCTCTATCGCCGCGATGATCGAGCGGTCGGCACTGATCGCCGGCCTCGATGGCATCTCGAACGTCGCCGCTGGCGAGGTCATCGGCCGCGAGGCCAGCGGGACGATGCCCCACGCGCTGGTCATCTGTTTCGGCCGGGGCAACCAGGAGGTCGCCTGGCAGGCCTTCGACGAAGCCGTCGACCCGGACGTGCCGCGGGTGGCGCTGTGTGACACCTACGACGACGAGGTCGAGGAGACGCTGCGTGCCGCCGGAGCAGTCGACGGCTTGGACAGCGTGCGCATCGACACGACTTCCTCCCGGCGTGGCGATTTCAGGCACATACTCCGGGAGATCAGGTGGAAACTCGACGCCCGCGGCCACGAGGACGTGGGCCTCTTCGCGAGCGGCGGCGTCGGCCCCGCGGACATCCGGGAACTGCGCGACGTGGCCGACGGCTTCGGCGTCGGCGGGTACGTCAGCAACGCCGACCCCGTCGACTTCGCGCTGGACATCGTCGAGGTTGAGGGGGAACTGGCAGCCAAACGGGGTAAACTCGACGGCAAGAAGGCGGTCTACCGGACGCCGGACGGCGCCCATCACGTCGGTCTGGCCGACCGCGAGGGTCCCGCCGACGGCGACCCGCTCCTTGAGCCGCTGATCAGGGGCGGCGAACTCGTCCGGGAGTTCGACATCGAGGCCGCGGCCGAACGGGCCGCCAGCGAGGCCGAGACGGTCGGCTTCGGCGCTGGCGGCTGATAAAGGGCCGGCACACCCGAGGTGCCGGCAGTGCCAGCGCGGCGGGAAGTCAGCGCCGCGAGAGCGCCCAGTAGACGCTGCCGAGGACGATGCCCCAGACGACGTGACCGACCACTCCGGCGGGAAAGACCCGTGGCAGAGGAGCGGAGACGCCGACAGCGTTGAGCCACAGCGGCATCACGAGGCCGGCGACACCGACCGCCAGGAGGAGGCCAAACCCGACCGCCACTGCGACGGTCGTCGCAAGCGAGTCCACGCGCACGCTGAGGGACGGTCGGCGGAGCGCGGCGGCGAAGAACACCCCGAAGACGACGCTGTGGAACAGGTGTGTGACCCAGCCGACCGGGAGGCTCGCGACGCCGTACAGCGACCCGATGACGGGAATCGTGTTCGCGAACACCTGGAGGATGGTACCCATGGCGACGCCGGCCAGCAACGCCGCGACGGTCACGTCCCGGAGGGCGACAGGTTCGACCCCGTGGCGCTTGCTGGGCACCGTCGACTCGCGCACCCGCGGCAGGCTGACGGTCACGCGCGTCTGGCCGCCGTCCCTCGCGACGGTCACGTCGCCGCCGTACTGGTCGACGAGAAACGAGACAATGGGGTAGCCGAAGCTGATCGCCGGGTCGTCGTACTCGGAGATCGTGTCGGAAGCGAGGACTGCGGCCTGCTTCTCGGTGAGCGGGTCGCCATCGTCGGTGACAGTCACCGTCGCGGCCGTGTCGGTCGCCCCCACCGACACGCGGATGAGTGGTGCCCCCTCGGGGTGGCGTTCGACCGCAGTCGCACACAACTGGCCGAAGACGGTCCCGAGGCGGTCGTTGGCCCGCACTGCCAGGTCGTCGTCGACATCGACCGTCCACTCGAGGGTCGCGCCGGGTTGCTGGTCGGCGACGGCCGCCAGCTCCTCGCGGAGGGCCGGCGCCAGCGGGGTGGGTTCCTGCCCAGTCGGGCTGTCGTGGGTCTTGATCAGAAAGCCGATGTCCTCGACCGCGGCGCGGATGCGGTCAGTGGCACGGTCGATGGAGTCGAGACTGTCCTCGTCGGTGCCGCCGTGCCGGAGGACTTCCGCGCGGGCGTGAATCGCGGTGACGGCGTTGAGTACCTCGTCACGGAGGATGCGGTCGAGGACAACCACCTGGTCTGACTGGCGGGCGAGTTCGCGCCGCTGGCGGCGGTTTCGGGCCGACCGGACACCGATGAGCGAGCCCCCGACAGCGCCGCCGATGAGCGTGTTTGCGACCAGCGTGCCCGACTGTGCCGTCGCGAGCATGGCGTCCTCGGCGAGCATCGGGTTCACCAGCGAGAGTGCGGTCACGAGCCCCATGCCCGCCGTCCCGACCAGCGTCCACAGCGCGACCACGTTGACGTACCACGGTTCGAACGTCGAGACGGCGAGACTGACGCCGAACGCCGTGAGTGCCAGCCCCAGCACGAGCGGGGCGAACCCGGTCGTCAGGAACCCCACCGTCGACCCGGCGGGGTCCGCGACAACCAGAAGCGTGCCGCGGCTGAGTGAAAATCCCACGCCAGCGACGAGCAAACCGCCGTACTTTAGCTGCTGTTCGCGCCCTGCCGAGGGGTCCATCGTCTGCCATTCACACCCGAGCCACGTCAAGGTGTGGGCACTCGCCAGGACCAACACACATCCAGACGAAAAGTAACGGTTATACGCCGGGCAACCGGACCTTCCGGACATGCAACGGCGAGCCGCGGCGGTCTATTTCATCCTCTTCGTCCTCGTCGGCGCCGGGGCGTACGGGTTCATACAGGTCGGGATGAGCCAGCCGACGGTGGGCCTCGACGGGCCCACCTACGCCGAAGGCGACGAACTGACGGTCGGTGACCGCACCTACACGGTCGACAGCATCGACGCCGAGGAGGGGGAACTCGCGGAGTACGCCGGTGACGCCGACCTCGTCCGGTTCAACGAGTCGAAACGCGAGACCGCCACGCTCGAGAACGACTCCACGGTGACCTTCGACGGCGGCGAGTACCGCGTCGTCACCGGCGAGGAGTCGTTCACCCTCATCGAGGAGCAGAACGTCTCGGCCATCCTGGCCGACGACCCCGACGTCGAGGACGAGACCGCCACCCGTGACGGCGAGGAGTTCGTCGTCTACCGCGAGAACCAGTCCATCGAACCACTCTCGGAGTACCTCCCCGAGCCCGACAGGATCGAGTTCTCCGTGGGTGAGGACTTCGAGTACGAGGCCGAGGACGTCACGGCCAGCGTCGACGGCGTCTCGGCCGACGGCGTCCGTCTCTCCTGGGCCGCACCCGGCGAGGAGACGATCACCGTCAGCGCCGGGGAGAACCAGACCGTGAACGGCGTCGAGTACTTCGCCCACTTCCCGAACGAGAACCGGGTCCAGATCCTCCGGAGCGACCAGCACTACGGCACCTACGTCGGTGAACTCGGCGCGATCGAATACTGGAACGAGCGGCAGAACGGCGTCTGGGGCGTCGTCATCCTCAGCTTCATCACCGGCGTCGTCCTGGTCGCGACGGCCTACCTGCCCGTCAAGGGGTGACGGTTGCCAGTATCGCACGGGCTGCTGTCGCTCCCTGCCGCACCGAGCAGTGTAGTCGGCAGTATCAGGACTGGGGCTCGTAAACCAGCCAGGCGAGGCCGACACCGATGGCGACCATCGCCACCACACCGACGAGCTGGATGGCCGACGCCAGGGGGTCGTCGCTGTAGGCCCAGGGTGTCCCCACGAGCGTCCCGAGTGCGGTCACCACCAGAAACGCCCCGACGAGCACCCCGAGCACCTCCAGTCTGTCCGTGACTTCGATGGTCTTCATGTGCGCCCTGACGCCCCTCGCTATTGTAAATGGCGCGATTCCCACAGGGAACGAGAAACCGAGCACCGCGAGGTCTCCGTTGCTCGAAGCCGTGAGAGCATATCGACCGAGGAAACCCGACATTCACCGGGCCGGGAGGGATTTGAACCCCCGACCGACGGATTAAGAGTCCGTCGCTCTGCCGGACTGAGCTACCGGCCCTCGACGACAGTTCCTATCGGTGGCCGACAAAAATACGTTTCCTTTCGACCCCCGACCCCCCTGCGGGCTGATCTATCCGGCTACGACCCGGCCCCGGTCATCGGGTCTCGGCCTGTCGGAAGGAGAATGAATGTGTTATAAGAGTCTCCCGTGCTGACGGGTATCGTACGACAGATGAGTACAGGAACAGGCACGGGCATCACGATGGCCTCGATGTCCACCTACGCTATTCTGGGCTGTGGGAGCGTCGGGTACGCGGTCGCGGAGGAACTCGTCGCCGAGGACAAGAACGTCTTCATCCTCGACGTCGACGAGGGGCGTGTTGAGGCGCTGCGCGATCAGGATCTCGATGCCCGCCATGCGAACATCAGCGAGGAGTCGGTGGCGGAAGCCGTCGCCGACCGCGACGTCATCCTCATCCTCTCCTCGGATGTCGACGCCAACGCTGCTGCGGTCGAGCACATCCGCGCCCTCGGCGACGACCAGTTCGTAATCGCCCGCGCCTCCGACCCCGTCTCTGCGGACGAACTGACCGAGCTGGGTGCCGACGTCGTCATCAACCCCTCGGCAGTCATCGCCGACTCCGCGTTGCGGGCCCTCGAGACGGGCGAACTGGAGTACAAGGCCCGCCAGCTCGGCGAGGTCATCGACCGGACCGAACACCGGATGGCCGTCCGCGTCCACCGGAGCCCGGACCCGGACTCCATCGCGAGCGCGGCTGCGCTCCAGGCCATCGCACAGAGCCGCGACGTCGAGGCCGACATCGTCTACGACGGCGAGATCGGCCACCAGGAGAACCGCGCGTTCGTCAATCTGCTCGGAATCGAACTCGTCTCGCGGGACGGCATCGACCTCTCCGAGTACGACACCATCGCGCTCCTCGACCACGCCAAGTCGGGCGAACCCGAGGCCGAGCAGACGGCCGACATCATCGTCGACCACTACGAGCACGAACACGAGCACGACGTCGAATTCGCGGACATCCGGCCGAGCGTCTCCGCCACCTCGACCATCCTCACCAAGTACATCCAGGAACTCGACCTGGGACTGGACCAGGGCGTCGCCACGGCGCTCCTCTATGGCATCCGCGCCGAGACGCTGGATTTCAAGCGCGACACGACGCCCGCCGACCTGACCGCGGCGGCGTATCTCTACCCCTTTGCC
>PXSU01000016.1 GCA_003022745.1 Halobacteriales archaeon SW_9_67_25 | reverse complement strand
GCCGAGAACGTCTACGTCGTCTACACCGAACATCCCGGCGAGGACTTCCACCTCGCGGAGGGTCGGCTGGACTCGTGGGCCGACAGCGAGCGCGAGGACGGTGCGCTCGACAGTAGCAATAGGGATTAGAGAGATTAGGTTCAACACGAGTTCCAGCACCTGCTGATCATAGCATCACCAGAAAGCACTTACTTAGCTGGATTAGAGTAATCGAGCGTGGATTCACGCCTCCACCGACGGACGTATTTACAATTCGGAGCGGCAGGCATAGTCACCGCACTTGCTGGCTGTTCCAGTCGTGATGAGTCGCCTGCTTCGCCCCCGCTTGACGTCAGCGGAGAGTGGCCTACCTATCGGTTCGATGCCGGCAACACCGGGTTCAATCCCGCGGGAACGGGGCTCCGCGACGCCGAAGTGTACTGGCAGCGTGACGCCGGCTCCGTACCGGCCGTGGCCGACGGCGCGCTGGCCAACGTCTGTGGCAGCTACAGTCCGGGACCACCGTGGGTCGACCCCTGTCAGGACGGCCCCGACGGCAACCAACTCGTCCGCCGAGAGCCGGAGACATTGGCAGCACTGTCACGTAGCCCGCTCGATGGGGGAGAGGTCAGCGCTCCACCCACTCTCGCCGGCGACCGGCTCTTCGTGAACACGTACAGTCAGACGTTCTGTTTCGCCGCTGACCGCGCCGAAAGACACTGGCGCGGCCCGGAGATGGGTGGCATCATCGGACCACCGACGGTCGTCGATGGGACGGTCGTGAGTTGCGCGTCGCGCCCCGATTCTGGGGGCACGCACGCACGGACCCTCGACGCCGCGACCGGGGCCGAACAGTGGCGCTCGACCGGCGAGCGGCGGTTCCACTCGGACGCAGCCTGGCCGTTGGAACGTGAACAGCCCGCGCCGCCGGTCGCCACGGCCGACACTGTCTACGTAAGCATCAACCGAGCCCAGGGGTCGGAACTGCTTGCCGTCGACGCGACCGGAGGGACCGTTCGCTGGCGCGTTTCGCTCGGTGACGGCGGTCAGTCCCTGTCCCCGCCCGTCATCACCGACGACACCGTCTACGTGCGCACGGACCACGGCCTGGTGGCGCTGGACGCGGCCGACGGGACCGAGATCTCGACTCTGGTCGAGGAGGGCGTGCCGGTCGCTCGAGTCGGGGACACGCTCTTTTCGGTCGCCGGGAAGGCCGTGCAGGCATCCGACGCAGAAAGTGGCGAGACACTGTGGGGCCACTCGACCCAAAGCGCCAGCAAGGAGGACGTGATCGACCCAGGCGACATCTACGGGGTGACGCCCGTGACCGGCGGCGTCTACGTCCGAGGTGCCGACGCACTCTACGGCTTTGGTCCGCCACGAGAGTGAACGCACGATGACTGACGCCAGCGCCTACTGAGCGCGGTCCCGGCCGATACCGAGCCACTTGCCGGGGTTCGCGAGGTCGCGCAGGCTCTCGACGAGGCCCTTGGTCTCGTGTTCGCCCGGGCGCAGGCGGGCCCGGATGCGCGAGGAGAGCAACTCGATTGAGAGGACGACGACGAACACCATGACGATGCCGGCGGCGGTGTTCTGGAACTGGAGCAGGTCCTGTTGGTTGCGGATGTACAGCCCGAGACCGCCGGCGCCGACGACGCCCAGCGAGATGGCGATCCGGGTGTTGATCTCCAGAATGTACAGCGTCCAGGCGATGTACGACCGGGAGACCTGACTCAGCATGCCGAAACCGACCGTCTGGGTCCGGGAGGCGCCGGTCGATTCGATGGCCTCGATGGGGCCTTCCTCGATCTCTTCGAGTTCGTCGGTGAACAGCCGCCCGAGGTTGCCGATGGTGTCGGTGGCGATGGCGAGGACGGCCGTCGCCTGGCTGGGGGGACCGAAGGGGACAAAGAGGAAAATCCAGACGATGGCGGGGATGGCACGGATGACGCTCATGATGCCACGGAAGATGAAGTTGAAGGGGAACGGGGTGACCTGTTCGCTGCCCAGCACGCCGAAAAACAGCGCCGGCAGGAAGCCGAGAACGGTCCCGAGAAAGCCAAGCAGGAGTGTCACGACGCTGGCCTTGGCGAGTGTGAGGCGCTGGGATGTCAGGCTCTCGCCGAACGACCCGGGGTTGGCGAAACTCGCCCACAGAGCCTCCAGGCCCGTGATGCCGTTGGTCTTGGTGGACAGCGTGAGCGCCTCGAAGTTCGGCGGGAAGAAGGCCGCGACGAACTCGAGAAAGCCCGGAATGCCGGCGACGATCTCGTCGACCTCGAACCGGACGAATCCCAGCCCGACGTAGGTGGTGACGAGAATCGCGATCACCCCCAGCAAGGTCAGCCCCTGCTTGATCCGCCGGGAGCGTTCCAGCGACGCGAGTTGCTCGTCGGTCGAGCCCGGGCTCACGTCGGGTCACCCCCTTCGGCCGCGGTTCCGGCTGCGTCCACTGCCTCAGTAGCGATCTCGCTGGTTTCGTCCGGACCGGCCGACGCGGTCCCGGTACCGGTCACGCCGCTCTCCCCGTCGCCGCCCTCGCCGTAGTAAATTCCGTCGACGACGTCCATCGTCAGGTCGTCACGGTTGCCGTCGAAGATTATCTCGCCGTCGCGGACCCCGAGAAAGCGGTCGCCGAACTCGCGGGCGATGTTCACCTGGTGGAGGCTGGTGATGGCAGTGAGGTCCCGCTCGGTCGCGGCCCGCTTCATGTAGCTCATCACGTCGCGTGCGGCCTTCGGGTCGAGGCTGGCGACGGGCTCGTCGGCCAGGAGGAGGCTCGGTTGTTGCACGAGCGCCCGGGCGATGCCGACGCGCTGTTTCTGTCCGCCGCTCATCGACCCCGCCCGCTGGCCGGCCTCGGCGAGCAGGCCCACGGTTTCGAGGGCCTCCAGTGCTGCGCGCTTGTCATCCTGGCTGTGCCAGGTCAGGAGACTCCGGAGGAAGCCGTTGCGCGCGAGCGCCCCCGTCAGCGCGTTCTGGAAGGCACTCATGTTCTCGATGAGGTAGTGTTCCTGGAACACCATGCCGATTTCCTCGCGTACGTCCTCGGCGGACCGCTCCCCGACCGTCACGGTTCCCTCGGTGGGATGGGTCAGCCCGTTGAGCACGCGCAGGAACGTCGACTTCCCGGCCCCCGAGGGCCCCAGGAGGATGACGAACTCGCCCTCCCCGATATCCACGGAGACGTCCCGGAGTGCGACGGTGTTCTCACCGTAGACTTTCGTGACGTCCTCGAACGTGACGGCGGGCATGTGTATCTCGGGAACCTCCGTGCTGAAAACAGCCCCGGTGATTACTCCTCGAAGAAGTCGGGACCGACACCCAGCGACTCCGCAGTCTCGATTACGGACTGGTAGTCGTCGACGGTCGCCTCGCGGACGTCACCGAACCAGAGGTCGTCGTCGGTGCCGTCCTCGCCGTCGGCCCCCAGGTAGATGTCCTCGGGTGCGTCGAGGAACGCCTGTTTGAGCGCCTCCTTTGACTCGTCGGGCAGTTCGGTGCTGACGACAATCGGCGCCCGCGGGAGCCCCTCGTCCTCGTGGAGCGTCGTGGCGACGCTCTCGAAGCCCTCGGGGGTCGGGCCGGCCTTGGTGTCGCGGACGAACCCACCCATGCCCGCGGCGGCGACCTGTTCCTGTTCGAGCAGCGTGTATGACTGGACGTGACCGCCGGCGAAGACCGGATCGAAGGCGGCCTGGGAGCCGTTGCCCTCGGGCAGGTTGCCGATGTCGACGCCGGCTTCTTTCATCGCGGCCGCGGGGAACAGGAACCCGCTCGTCGAGAGCGGGTCGCTGAACGCGACGCGCTCGCCCTCGAGGTCGGCCAGTTCCGAGATGTCGCTCCCGTTGCGGGTTGCGATGATGCTCTTGTAGGTCCAGGACCCGTACCCGAAGCGCTGGAGGATGACCTCCAGGTTCTCCGTCGTGACGCCGACCGACGCCGCGAAGGGACCCGTCTCCGCCAGGTCAGCGGTGCCCTGTCCCAGTGCCTGGATGACCGCGCTGTAGTTGCTCCCGATATTCATCCGGGCTTCGAGTCCCTCGGGGGTGTCGTAGTTCGCGGTGACGTAGTCCTGGATGTGGTCGCGAAGCGGCGAGTACTGGACGTTCAGGTCCTCCTGTGGGACGCTCGGCGAGAGGTTGAAGTTGATCTCGCCGTCGCCGCCGAAGGTCACCGACGGTTCCGGGGTCGGCGTGTCCGTGTCTCCGTCGCCGCCGCTTCCATCGCTTCCGCCGTCACCGTCGCTTCCATCGCTCCCGTCACTGGTGCCACTGTCGCCGTCGCCACCGTCGCCGCCACAGCCGGCCAGCAAGCCGACAGTTCCGACGGCGCCGAGTCCTCTCAGGAAAGTGCGTCTTTGGCGCATGTGCCCGGCTACACACAGGAGTCAAATAAAACGTTCCTATGTGGTTGTCGAATTAATATATAGTGTATATATTGTGCGTCCCGCGCGTGGCTACCGATCCCGTTCGGTCCGGCGACCGCGAGCGGACGGGATGGGGAACGCACTTACCGGGACCCGGCGTAGACGTGGGTATGAGTGTGCGTCAGACCGCGGCGGAGGTGGTGGTCGTCGACTACGGGCTGGGGAACCTGCGCAGCGTCACGCGCGGCCTCGAACGCGCCGGCGCGGACGTCGAGGTATCCAGCGACCCCGCGGCGGTGGGCGAGGCGGACGGGATCGTCCTTCCCGGTGTCGGCGCGTTCAGCGAGGGGATGGACAATGCCGGCCCGTTTCGGGAGGCGCTGGTCGCCGAGGCAGAGGCCGGCACACCACTCTTCGGCATCTGTCTCGGAATGCAGATGCTCCTCACCACGAGCGAGGAGGCCGACCACGAGGGCGAGGGCGACGCCGAAGGGCTGGATCTGGTCCCGGGGACGAACCTCCGCTTTCCCGACGACGTGAAAGTGCCCCAGATGGGCTGGAACGACCTCTCCGTCGAGCGCGACCACCCGCTCGTGGAGGGCGTCGACGGCGAGTACGCGTACTTCGTCCACTCCTACTACGCCGACCCCGAGGACGAGGACGCGGCCGTTGCCACGACCGACTACGGCGCCACGTTCCCGAGCGTCGTCGCCAACGGGGCCGGCAACGTGTTCGGCACTCAGTTCCATCCCGAAAAATCCGGGGAGACCGGGCTGCGCATCCTCCGGAACTTCGTCGACATCTGCACCGCGTGAACGCTCCACCGGCCAGACGACAGGACAACCGACTTTAGTGGGCCCCGTGCAATACCACACCGTGACGGCTCCCGTCGACGCCCACCGGCACGCCCTCGGGGTCGCTGCCGCGGCCATCGAGCGCGCGGACGCTGCCCCCGGGCAACTCGCCCGCCTCCTCGCGGCGGAGATGGGCCACACCGACAACGGGGTCGTCTACACGGAGAACAAACTCGAACTCCGCCGGTACGACCCGGAGACACGCCGCCACGAGACGCCCGTATTCGTCGTCTACGCCCTGGTCAACAGCCCCGAAATCCTCGATTTACAGCCCGACCGGAGCGTTATTCGGCGTCTGCTGGAGGCGGGCTTCGTCGTCTACCTGATAGACTGGGGCGAGCCCTCCAGACTCGACCAGTCGCTGACGATGGCCGACTACGTCGGCCGGTACACCGACAACTGCGTCGCGGCGGCCTGTGCGGACGCCGGGGTCGAGGACGTTCACCTCCTGGGCTACTGCATGGGCGGGACGATGTCTGTAATGTATGCTGCGACCCGACCGGCGCGGGTGCGGACGCTCTCGTTGCTGACGACGCCGGTTGTCTTCGACGGGACGGGCGGGGTTCTGGAGCTGTGGGCCTCGCACCTGGACCCGGATGTCGTCGTCGACGCCCTCGGGAACGTCCCCGCCGAGTTGCTCGCGGTCACCTTCGCGATGATGGACCCCGTCGAGAACTTCCTCGGGAAGTACGTCCGCCTCTCCGAGAACGTCGACGACGACGCCTTCGTCGAGAACTTCGCGCGCATGGAGCGGTGGGTCTGGGACGGCGTCGACGTGGCCGGCACGGCCTACCGGGAGTTCGTCGACGACCTCTACCGGGACAACGCACTCATCGAGGGGAGCTACTGCCTGGGTGAGCAGCCGGTCGACCTCTCGGCCATCGAGGCCCCGCTCCAGCAGATCGTCGGCGAGTACGACCACATCGTCCCGCCCGAATCGAGCACGCCGCTCAACAACGCAGTCGCGAGCACTGACGAGCGCATCGTCGAGTTCCCCGCGGGGCACGTCGGCGTCTCGGTCTCCTCGCGGGCCCACGCGGAGTTGTGGCCGGACGTGTGTGAGTGGCTGGCAGCGCGGGACGAGGCGAACGTGTGAGTGGCAGATAGCACGGGACCGCGGGCGTGTGGACGGCTGACACGCGATGGGTCGCTTCGAAACTGCTTTACGGGCAGGCGGGCCAGTTGCAGGCACAGCCTGCGCCGGGTCGATGACGCTCCCAGCCCCCACAGGACTCTCAGGCCGACTGGCCCGCGGGACTTCCCGCGAGGGCGGGGGAGTGCGAGCCCGCGTGCGGGAGGTAACCATCCATGCCAGTGTACGTTGACTTCGACGTACCGGCCGACCTCGAAGAGGATGCCCTCGGGGCACTCGAGGTCGCCCGGGACACGGGAACAGTAAAGAAAGGAACGAACGAGACGACGAAAGCAATCGAGCGGGGCAACGCCCGCCTCGTCCTGATCGCAGAGGACGTCCAGCCCGAGGAGGTCGTGATGCACCTCCCGGAACTGGCCGCCGAGAAGGACGTGCCCTACATCTTCGTGGGCACTCAGGACGACATCGGCCACGCGGCCGGCCTCGAAGTGGGCAGCGCCGCCGCGGCAATCGTCGACCCCGGCGAGGCCGAGACGGACGTCCAGGACATCGCCGACAAGGTCGAGGAACTCAGCTGAGGTGGCCGGGATGAGCGCAGAGGAATCCGAAGACGGCGGTTCCACACCCGCGGAGGTCATCGAACTCGTGGGACGGACCGGGATGCACGGCGAGGCCATGCAGGTGAAGTGTCGTATCCGCGAAGGCCAGAACAAGGGTCGCATCATCACGCGGAACGTTCTCGGCCCGGTCCGGGAGGGTGACGTCCTCCAGCTCCGCGAGACAGCACGCGAGGCCGACACCATCGGAGGGCAATAATGCCACGAACGCGCACGTGTGACTACTGTGGCGGGGACATCGAACCCGGCACAGGTACGATGTTCGTCCGCACGAACGGCGCCACCATCCACTACTGCTCTTCGAAGTGCGAGAACAATCATAACCTCGGCCGCGAGGCGCGCAACCTCGAGTGGACCGAGGCCGGACGGCCCGAGGAACCCGAGGCCGACGAGGAACCCGAGGCCGACGAGGAACCCGAGGCTGACGAGGAACCCGAGGCTGACGAGGAAGCCGGCGAGGAACCCACCGACGAAGATTCGGGAGTCGGACCCGCAGTTGAGGAAGGAACCACCGACGAGGAAGAGGAGACAGCAGACGAGGAGTCGTCCGAGGCCGAATCGGACGCGGCAGACGGGGAAGAGGAGACGGAGGCCGAAGTATGACCGAGCGCACCTTCGTCATGGTCAAGCCGGACGGCGTCCAGCGGGGCTTGATCGGTGAGATCATCTCCCGGTTCGAGGACCGCGGGCTGAAACTCGTCGGAGCGAAGTTCATACAGATCGACCGGGAACTGGCCCACGACCACTACGCCGAACACGAGGACAAACCGTTCTTCGAGGACCTCGTGGACTTTATTACTGCCGGGCCGGTGATGGCGATGGTCTTGGAGGGTCAGGACGCGACACGGCAGGTCCGGACAATGATGGGCGAGACCGACCCCGCCGAGTCCGATCCCGGTACCATTCGCGGGGACTTCGGGCTGGACCTGGGCCGGAACGTCATCCACGGCTCCGACCACGAGGACCCCGGCGCGAACGAGCGCGAGATCAAACTGTTCTTCGACGAAGGCGAACTCCTCGAGTGGGAACGCATCGACGAAACCTGGCTCTACGAGTGCCGTCTTCCGAACGACCTCGGGGCTTCCTGCTTCCACGACGCGCTTTGCAGGAACCGAGACGGTTCCCGTAGGGAGCGCAGTCTGCACAGGCGTTGATTTGGTCGGGGTAAGTATTTCGATACGGTGGGCCTGTGGGCAGGGAAAGATAACCCGGCGGCTAGTCGGCCACTGTCGGCTTCACTCTCGGGTCAAGCCCCGAGGCACTCGCCTCGAACCGCCTGTAGCCCTCGTCGAACCACGGTTTCGATCCGATCCCCCGGTGGTGCGGTCGCAAAACTGTAGCAACCACCAGAGTAAATAGCATCCTCCGAGTCTGCTAGCTTGGAGCGTAAACTCTCATGTCACTCGACGGTAGAACGTGTCTCGTCACAGGCTCGTCCAAGGGCATCGGGCGCGGCATCGCCGAAGAACTCGGCAGCGAGGGAGCCAACGTCGTCGTCAATTACCGATCCTCGGAGAGCGCGGCCTACGATGTCCGGGACATCATCGACGAAGGGCCCGGCGAGGCCGTCGTCGCACAGGCCGACGTCGCGAACTTCGACGATGTCGCGGAGATGTACGAGACCGCCACGGAGGCGTTCGGGAACGTCGACGTCCTCGTGAACAACGCCGGCATCACGGTCGACAAGAAGTTCGAGAACATGACCCGCGAGGACTGGGACCGGGTCATGGCCGTCAACCTCGGCGGCGTCTACAACTGCACGAAGGTCTGCTTCGAGGACATCCAGAACGCCCACGAGGGGCGACTCATCAACATCTCCAGCGTGGTCGGCCAGCAGGGCAACTACGGCCAGGCCAACTACGCGACGACGAAGTCCGGACTCTTCGGCTTCACCCGGACCATCGCTCTGGAGATCGCCCGCTCCGGGTCGACGGCCAACTGCGTCGCGCCCGGGTTCGTGATGACCGATATGCTCGCGGACGTCCCGGACCGCGTGCGAGACCAGATCTTAGAGCGCATCCCGCTGGACCGGTTCGCCCAGGTCGAGGACATCGTCGGTATCGTTGGCTTTCTCGCCAGCGAGGAGTCCAGCTACATGACCGGACAGGTACTGGGCGTCAACGGAGGGATGGAGTGGTAACATGTCTGTTCCAATCGCCGGCGTCGGCATGACGCCTTTCGGACAGCACGAGGAACTGACCGCCAGGCAACTGTTCGCGGAGGCAGCACTGGAGGCCTTCGAGGACGCCGGACTCGCCCCCACCGACGTCGAGGAGGTCTTCTACGGCAACTTCATGGGCGAGTTCGCCGAACAGCAGGGCCACTCGGGTCCGCTGGCGGCCGATATGGCCGGCGTGACTGCGCCCGCGACACGCGTCGAGAGCGCCTGTGCCTCCAGCGGCGCGGCGGTGCGCTTCGGGGTTAACCGCGTCCGCAGTGGTGGGGCCGACGTCGTGCTGGTCGGCGGCGCAGAGCGGATGACCAACATCTCGACCGCCGAGGGCACGGCCGCCCTCGCCGCCGCGGCGGACGCCCTCTGGGAGATCAAGCAGGGCATCACCTTCCCCGGCGCCTACTCGCTGATGGCCCAGCGGTACTTCCACGAACACGGCGGCGGCCGCGAGGACCTGGCCCACGTCGCGGTCAAGAACCACTCCAACGCCGTCGAGAACGACCTCGCGCAGTTCCAGCGGGCCATCGACGTCGACGACGTCCTGGAGGCACCGACGGTCTGTTCGCCCTTCGGCCTGTATGACTGCTCGCCGATGAGCGACGGGGCCAGCGCCGCACTCCTCGTCAGCAAGGCGTACGCCGAGGAGCACGGTCTCGACCCCGAAGTCGCCATCACCGGCACCGGACAGAGCAGCGACCGCCTCGCGCTGGCCGACCGGGTCTCGATGACCCACACTCCCGCAGCAGAGCAGGCCGGCGAGACGGCCTTCGCGGAGGCCGGCATCGAACCCGACGACATCGACGTCGCGGAGGTCCACGACTGTTTCACCATCGCAGAGGTGCTCGCTCTTGAGGCGCTGGGCTTCTACGAGCAGGGCGAGGCCATCCATGCGGCGACGAACGACGAGACGACCATCGACGGCGACCTGCCGGTGAACCTCTCGGGCGGCCTGAAGGCGAAGGGCCATCCCGTCGGTGCGACCGGCGGCGCACAGGTCTCCGAGATGACGAAACTGCTCCGTGGCGACCACGTCAACAGCGACGCCGTCTCTGACGCGGAGGTGGGCATCACCCACAACGCGGGCGGGACGGTCGCCAGTTGTGTCGTCAACGTCCTGGAGGTGATCGCATAATGTCGGACCACGCACGCGACGCTGGCTACGACGACTTCCTCGACGCCGTGGAGGCAGGCGAACCGTACTACCTGGAGAGTCCGAGCGGCAACGGCTGGCTCCCCCCCCGCGAGGTCGACCCCGAGACGGGCGAGCGCGAACTCGTCGAGACGGACCTCCCCGAGACGGGCGAGGTGCTCACATACACCATCACGAACGTCGCCGGTCCGTCCTTCGCCGACGACACCCCCTACGTGGTCGCCATCGCGGAGTTCGGACCGGTCCGCATCACCGGCCAGATCCGCGGAATGGACCACGACGATGTCGAGGTCGGCCAGACCGTCGAGTTGAGCGTCGGCCGCAACGAGACCGCCGAGGAGCGCGTCGTCGTCTTCGAGCCGGTCTGATACGGATTGCTGCCGTTCATTACTGGATCGACCGCAGGACAACGCGCGGTCGACCAGAGCGGGTCCGCCTCCGATGGGTCGAACGTGGCCGTACCTCGCGGAGACGTAGAGGCCGTTGGCACCGAACGTCGGCGGGGCTGGGTCCCTGACGGTGACTTCCCAACGTTTCGGGAGAGGACCCAGCGCAGACTCGTCGGCGGGGGCGTCCGACCGAGTCCGACAGTCAGCGAAAATCGGTGCCGCCAAATATAATTGATCGCCTGCTGGGTCGGTGCTCGTCCGAGTTCCTGTAGTTACGAACGACAGAGAGCGTTCAGGACCTGATTACACTCCTCGGAGTCGTGGATAAGCCGTGACTGACTTCTGTCAGCTGTCGTGGCCGACGAGGAGTTTCCACTCGTCCCGACAATTGTCTGGCTGGGAGAGCCACTCTCTCGAACACGGACACAGTACCGAGTCGCGTCACTCTCGGTTCGACTGCGGGGTTTTTGCCGTTGGTGATCGAGGGTAGATGGCCGAATAGTTCCTGCAAAAGACCGGTTCTCCTGAACGGTCTCGGCCGCATTCGTAACTCCACGCAGCCGATTTGATGTAGCAATATACGATTTATCAGTGTGGACGAGGCCGGTCCTGGCGTGGGGACACGGGTACCGTCACTCCGCGAAAAAGTCGGCGACAGCGACCGACTCGCCGGCTTCGATAGCCTCGGCAAGGGTCCGGACGTCGACCGCGCCGACCTGGTGGGGGTACTTGCGGCGGAAGTAGCCGACGACGTTCTCGACATCCCGCTCCAGTAGTTCCCGGGCATTGGCGTGGTCGGTCGGGACGGCCTGGGGCCAGTCGAAGACGACCACGCCTGCTTCGGTGACGAAGACGTTGTACTCGCTCATGTCGGCGTGGACGTAGCCGGCGTCGTAGGCTCCGGCTACCTCCGCGAGCACCAGATCCAGCACGGGCAGGACCTGTTCGGATTCGAGGGCGGTCCGGGCCAGTTCCACGCCGTCGATCCGTTCCATCACGACCGCGTGGCGGTTGTGGTCGACCGGCTGTGGGACCGACACGTCGGAGTATAGCGTCTCCAGAGCCCCGTACTCGCGCTCGGCGGCTTTCCGGGCGGTGTACATCCAGGAGACGTGCTCGCGGTCGGCGGTGTACTCCCGTTCCCGGTTGACCTCTCGGAACTCCGTGTAGCCCTCGCGGTGGAACTTCAATGCCAGAGGGGTGTAGGACCGGACCTCGTAGACGTTGCTCTCCTTGCCCACGCCCAGCGGCGCACCGACGGCGTCGACGGTCCCGCGCTCGGCGAAGGTGTGCAAGGCCAGCGCGTCGTACCCCTCGAAGGTCAGCCGGAAGCCCTCGTACTGGATGGTCTTGCGCTCGACCAGCCCCCACCGCTCACAGCGGTCCAGCCGGTAGTCGACGTTC
>PXSU01000015.1 GCA_003022745.1 Halobacteriales archaeon SW_9_67_25 | reverse complement strand
GTTCGTCGCGGAGTTCATCGGTGACCCGGCAATGAATATCGTACCGACGACGCTTGTCCGCGACACCGACGGCCACGCGCTCGACCATCCGGAGTTTCGCCTGCCCCTGCCCGGTGCGGAGACACTCGAAGCCGAACGCGACTCGGAGGTCCGTCTCGGTGTCCGTCCCGAGGACCTCTATCTCGCCGAGGAGAGTAGCAAAGAGTTCCGAGGAGGTATCGCTGAGATAGTCGAAGTCACCGAGCCGCTCGGGGACAGTCTCTTGCTGGAATGTACTATCGGTACGGACACAGTCAAGGTACAGTCGTCCCCCCGTAGCGGGGTCCAGTATGGCGATACTGTCGAACTGGCCTATGACCCGGAGCGACTCCACCTCTTCGACGCGAAAACAGGACAGACCCTGTATCATTCGGCGTCTGCGGATTCGGTTGATCGATCATCACAGCAGGAACGGTCGGTCATCGAGTGAGACTGACCGGCCTACTGAAGGAGGGAAAGTCGGCACAATCACGTCGTCCTCAGTATCTATGAACTCAGCAGTCAAGCATGGATAAAAAAGTCGGGATACCCACGTCAAGTTCGAGTATCCACGGTCACGGACAGGCGTCACACTCGCTTTGATCGCCGATCCACACGTCAGCCCGACCCACGGCGGCACTTGGAAGGTTCTCCACCGAACGGAACAACGACTCGCAACGGCACTCAGTGTGGCTGAGCGGCTGAAGGTTGACGCTATACTGATGCCAGGTGATCTGAAGAGGGGGCACCCCCGCTGAGTTCGACGCCGTGGACACGCTCGTCTCCGCGACCTCTCTCCCCGTTCTGTCTGTGCCCGGCAATCACGACCACTCGTCAGTGCGCCTGATCGACACTCCCGGTCTCAACTCGATTACGTGGCCGTCTACTCCCCCATTTCACCACACTGTCGGCGATATTGACGTCCTCGGACTGAACACTGCCCCGGCCTCTACTGGCACCAACGGTGTCAACACTCCAAGGTTCTGTAACGGTGGCCCCAAGGCGACCCACCGCGCTGTGAACTTAGGTGGTGGTAGAAGGCTCAAATCGGCCAATTTGACGGGGGAGGCCGGTTCTCTCGGACACCTGCTCTCAACGCAGGCGCAATAGGCCGCTCTGCCACCCCACCGCACACGGTCGTACCACCGCACTGGCCTAAGAACTGTCGGAACCGTCACGAGCGCGTCGGCGAGGTCTGCTCCCGTCTCGACCACTGGGAGCCGCGGGAGGAAATCGACGTCGAGACCGGCCTCGCGGGCACGGTCGGTCAGCGTCGCGAGGGCCGGTGGTGCGTACGCACCCGCGAAGTCGACCGGCCCGGCGAAGCCGGCGTAGTAGACGCGGCCCCCGCCCGCCGGCCCGAGGACGACGTCGCTGGATCGGAGCTTCATCGCCGCGCTCCCGATCTGCTCGCGCCCGAGGAAGGCCGCAGTCGGGTCGACGACTGCGACGGTCGGCTCGCCTTCCCCCTCTATGAGGTGCGTGACGGTGTTGCCCGCACGGCCGGCCAGCGTCTCCCCGACCTGGACCTCGAAGCGCGCGTCGGCGGGCGCCTCCAGTTCGCCATCGAGGAGGTCCCGGAGCCGGGCCTCGGAATCGACATCTCCGGGCACCTGTGCCGGGTCGCGGTAGTTCACCAGCAGGTCCGCCCCACCGTGCTGGACGGCACGGCAGACGTCGACGGTCATCGCTCCGTACAGCCGCGCCGCCTCGGCCGCCGAGAGGGGGGTCTCGGCGACGAGTTCGGGGAGGACGAACCCCTCGACGGGCGGATCTGCCAGTACAGCTACCATTGCCATACCCCGCTCTCGGTGGAGCGGCGTCTTGGCCCTTTATATTCCCGGCGCCCGGACCGGCGAGCATGACACCCGAACACGTCCCGCGGTGGCTGAGCGGGGTCGCCATGCTCGGCGTCCTCGTCGTCGGTCTCAGTGTGGTGGGCGTCCTCGCCAGCCTCGTGACAGTCAACGCGTTACTCGTCGGGTCGGCGTGGCAAGTGGCGGCGCTCCTCACTGCAGTAATCGTCGCCCTCACGCTGGCCCTGGTCGCACTCACCGGCGGCCCGACCGACCGCTGGCAGCGTACTCCGTACTGGTAGGTGAACGGGGAACGGGGCCGAGCACGCTACTCGTCGAGGGTCTCTGCGCGGGTGTCGGCGTCGTCGGGGTCGTCGACGGGACTGCTAGGGTGGTAGTCGGTGTCGTACTCGCCGGGCCGGTCGTCGAGGCGGTCGGGGTTGATCCGTCCTCCAAGGAGCATGAAATCCAGCACCGTACAGTAGAGGATGGCCTCGACGACCGGGACCGCCCGCGGGGGCAAAGAGGGGTCGTGACGGCCGACGACCTGTATCTCCTTGCGCTCGCCGCTCTCCCAGTCGGCCGTCGTCTGGGATTTGGGGATCGAGGTCGGCGCGTGCCAGGTCACCTCGCCGTAGATCGGCTCGCCGGTCGTGATCCCACCCTGGAGGCCGGCGTGGTCGTTACCCACTGGCACGGGGTCGCCCGCCTCGCTGACCACATCCGGATGGGACTTGCCGTCGTCGAAGGTCCAGTCCTCGTTGCGGTCGATGCCCCGGATCTCGCGGGCGTCCCGGCCGAGGCCGAACTCGAAGGCCGTCGTCGCCGGAACCGCCATCATGAGTTGCCCGAGGCGGGCGGGGAAGCCGTCGAACCGGGGCGCGCCCAGTCCCCGCGGCACCCCGCGACACTTGAAGTGGATGGAGCCACCGATGGAGTCGCCCTCCCGCTGGTACCGGTCGATGGCCTCGCGCATCCGCTCGGCTGTCTCGGGGTCGGCACACCTGACCTCGCTGTCCTCCGCGTGTTCGAGCATCTCCTCGAATGTGACCTCGGGCGCCTCGATGTCGCCGATCTGGTTGACGTGGGCCTTGATGCGGACGTCGTAGTCGCTGGCCTCGAGGACCTGCTGGGCGATGGCACCGGCGGCGACCCAGTTGACCGTCTCCCGTGCGGAGGAGCGGCCGCCCCCGCCCCAGTTGCGCGTCCCGAACTTCGCGGAGTACGTGTAGTCGCCGTGGGAGGGTCGGGGGGCGGTCACGAACGGTTCGTACTTCCCCGAGCGGGCGTCCTTGTTGGCGATGACCATCCCGATGGGCGTGCCAGTCGTGTACCCGTCCTGGAGGCCGGACTTGATGGAGACCTCGTCGGGTTCGCCCCGCGAGGTGGTGATCATCGACTGGCCTGGCTTGCGGCGGTCGAGTTCCCGCTGGACGTCCGCCGCGGAGAGTTCGACCCCTGCAGGACACCCCGAGACGGTACAGCCCATCGCCTCGCCGTGGGACTCCCCGAAGGTCGTCACCCGGAAGAGCCGCCCGAAACTGTTGCCGTTCATTGGCCGTGTCTGTGGGGTGCGCGCATTTAGGTGTTGAGAAAGTTCACTCGCCGCTCCGGTCGACGGCGGCACCCAGGTCAGCCAGCACGTCGAAAAATCCCGGGAAGGAGACGTCGACGTGCTCCCCACCGGTGACCGTGGTCGTTCCCTCCGCGACGAGGCCGGCCACCGAGAGCGCCATGACGATCCGGTGGTCGGCCCGCCCGTCGAGAGTCGCCCCCTGCAGGGCGGACTCGCCGCCGTGGACGACCAGTTCGTCCTGGTATTCCTCGACGCGTGCGCCGAGTTCCGAGAGCGCATCGGCCATCGCGCTCACGCGGTCGGTCTCCTTGTACCGGACGTGCTCGGCGTCCGTAATGCGGGTCGTCCCGTCGGCGGCCGCACCCAGCACGGCGACGGTCGGCAGCAGGTCCGGCGTGTCCGCGACGCTCACCTCGACGCCCGTCAGGTCGCTTCGCTCGACAGTTATCTCGCCGGCCTCGCGGTCCCACTCGACGTCCCCGCCCATCTCCCGGAGAACGTCCACGATCGCCTGGTCACCCTGTGCGCTGGGGTAGGCGCCGGTGACCGTCACCCCGTCGGTGCCAGCGAGGGCACCCGCCGCCAGCAGGTACGACATCGAGGAGAAGTCGCCGGGGACCCGGTACTCGCCGCCGGGCGGATCGTACTGCTGGAAGCCACCCACGCTGAACCCACGGCCGGTCTTCCGGGCCCTGATCCCGAAGTCGTCCAGCACCTCCAGCGTGATGTCCACGTAGGGTGCCGACTTCAGTTCGGTCTGGAGGACGATGTCGATGCCGGCGTCCGTGCGGGGGCCGGCCATCAACAGCGCGGTGACGAACTGCGAGGAGACATCGCCCGGAATGGCGGCCGACCCGCCGGTCATCGGGCCGCCCACCACCAGCGGCGCCTGGCC
This sequence comes from Halobacteriales archaeon SW_9_67_25, assembly GCA_003022745.1. Classification (GTDB taxonomy): domain Archaea; phylum Halobacteriota; class Halobacteria; order Halobacteriales; family Haloarculaceae; genus SW-9-67-25. The sequence continues at coordinate 2,158 of PXSU01000015.1, read as the reverse complement.
GTTCCCGCGGGTGCTCTCGGCCCGACCGCCCAGTTGCTCGATGGCCTGCAACAGCGGTTTCTGGGGGCGCGACCGCAACGACTCGTCGCCGGTCAGGACCGTCAGTCCCGGGGCGAGGGCTGCCGTCGCCGTCACGAGGCGCATCGTGGTCCCGCTGTTGGCACAGTCGAGGACATCCGCCGGTGTCCCGGGGCTGCCAGCGAATCCCTCGACCGCGAGAAGCTGCTCGTCCTCGTGGTACTCGACCGTCCCGCCGAAGGCCTCGACGGCTCGGGCCGTCGCGCGGGTATCGGCGCTCACGAGCGGTCTGTGGACCTGCGCCCCGTCGGCGTACCCCGCCGCGAGGATTGCCCGGTGGGTGTAGCTCTTCGATGGCGGCGCCTGCACCTCTCCCCCGACCGTCGACCGCGAAACCGTCGCGTCCATACCCGTCCGATGGTCGTCCCCTCCTTTCACAGTATCGGACCCGCGGTCCGCCTACTGTCTCCCTACTCTCCACCACTCTCGTTCCCGCGATTACAGGCACGGTTACCGCTGGAATCTCCGACTTTTCCCGGGAATCGGTCGGTCCCGCCGCCACTGTCGCCGCGGTGTCCCCGAGTTATACGGATTGCTGTCGCTACTTTCCAGGTCGACCGCACGCTGTACTGCGGTCGATCCGATAACGAACTACAGCAATCCGTATTAGAGTGGCACAAACCGGACAGAACGACTCACACGATATTGACTATAATGGATTATAATTTTGCCTTTACATAAGTTAAGTTCGAAATCCTTAAAATACTCTGGGTCATACGTGTACTTGTATGGCAACAAAACACGCCGAGACGAGTGAGCAGAGCGAAATCGAGAACTATATCCCCGGAATGCCGTCCGTGTCGGGCACCCCTGGCCGCGTCGAGCGGCTCTGGAACAAGCTGTTCAGCCGCCACCAGCCGATCTACGTTCGCGTCCGCCGGTAGATTTCGGGTTCTCTGTGGTTCGACAGTAGATCAGCGTTCGACGACCGCTTCGACGGTATTTTTGCGTTCGACGGCCGATCCGTTTCTCGAGTGTTCGAGTTTTAGTAGCCGTGGCTCCGAGCGTGGCTCATGGAACCGGACCTCTCTGCGCTGGAGGCACACCTCGAAGAACGGGACGTGGACGGCTACCTCCTGCACAGCGACTCGGAGGACGCCGACCAGTACTACCTCTCGGGATTCGACGCGCCCGACCCGTTCGTGTCCCTGTACGACGGCGAGGTGCGCCTGCTCTTTGCCCGTAGCCTCGAGTACGGCCGGGCGAGAGCCGAGAGCCGCGCGGCGACCGTCGAGCGGTACGTTGACTTCGACCACGAGAAACTGATCGAGGAGCACGGCCGCCACGAGGCGACCAACCGGGCGATAGCGGGCTTCCTTGCGGCCCACGGCGTCGACTCGGTGGCGGTGCCGCCCCGGTTTCCGCTGCGGACCGCAGATGGCCTCCGCGGGCAGGGCGTCTCGGTGGCTGCCGACCCGGAGAGCGCCCTGACCGCCGTCCGGGCAATCAAGACCGACGAGGAGGTCGAACGCGTCCGCGAGACACAGCGGGCCAACGAGGCGGCGATGGCACGTGCCGAGGAGCTCCTCGCCGGCGCGTCGATAGATGACGAGGACCGGCTCGTCCACGACGGCGACGTGCTGACCAGCGAGCGCGTCCGGGAGGCCATCGAGCTGACGCTCCTCCGGCACGGGTGTGCACTCGACGAGACCATCGTCGCCTGCGGGGCCGACGCCGCGGACCCCCACGACCGCGGGAGCGGTCCCCTGCGGGCCGACGAACCCATCATCGTCGACGTCTTCCCGCGCTCGAAAGAGTCGAAATACCACTCGGATATGACCCGGACGTTCCTCCGCGGGACGCCTGGCGACACCATCCGGGAGTGGTACGACCTGACCGCCGAGGCGAAAGCAACCGCACTCGACGCGCTGGAGGTCGGTGTCACAGGCGAGGCCGTCCATGGAGCCGCGTGTGACGTCTACGAGGACGCCGGCCTGCCGACGCTACGGAGCGACGAACGTACCGAGACGGGCTTTATTCCCTCCACTGGCCACGGCGTCGGGCTTGACGTCCACGAACTCCCGCGGGTCTCGCCGGGCGGCGGCGAACTGCGACCGGGACACGTCGTCACCATCGAACC